>NZ_RAVY01000038.1:0-58080 GCF_003611625.1 Corallococcus sp. CA054B | reverse complement strand
GTCCAGCGGCGTGGCGGTGTACCAGCCGTACCTCTTCGACTCGATGATGTTCAACGGGGACAACGTCTTCCGGCGGCGCACGACGGACATCCGCGTGTCCCAGCCGTTCACCCCGTCAGCGGACATTGCGTCCTTCACCACCGGCCCGCTGGAGACGCTGCGCACCGTCACCGGCGCCACGATTCGCGGCATCGAGCCCACGATGACGTCCGACGGCCGGCTGCTCATCTGGCAGGGCGCGCCCGCGAACACCGGCGGCATCGACCACATGATGTACGCGTACAACCCCACGCCGTGCGCGGCCACGGGCTGGAGCAACCCGCGTCCGCTGTCCATGATGTTCAACGACACGAACGCGGGCGTGAAGCGCTACCCGCTGGCGTGGAAGCGGCTGAAGGCGGCCACGGGCGAGGACTTCGGCGACACGACGTCCGGCGCGCTCGTGCGCGGCGCCTACGCCTGGGTGGACCACGAGGGCCGCAACCTCCTCTACATCGCCGTCACGTACACGGACGGCGCGCGGCGCGAGGCGGTGAGCCTGGTGGGCGCGGACACGAACTGGACCGCGTACCACATCGACGGGGCCATCAACACGGACCGCATGGACATCGCGCACCTCTTCTATTCGGGGCCCATGTGGAACTTCGAGCAGGAGCGCCTGCCGTCGCAGAACTTCCCTCCCGGGCAGAGCAACGCCGCGCACTACCTGCCGGTGACGAAGACGCACGACGTGCTGGCCCTCTTCGGCAGCAACACCGCCGACTACAACGAGGTGGACCTGGGCGAATTGATGGACCCCTTCCACCTGCTCTTCCTGCCCATGAACGAGCTCGTCACCCGCGCGGGCGCGTATGACCTGACGCGCACGCCGGACCTGTCCGGCCGCTTCTTCACGGGCACGCTGGTGGGAGGCGCCTCCATCTCGCCGGGCAATGCGCTGACGCGCTCGTCGCCGGACTCGCTGTGGCAGCCGCACGGCAAGGGCAAGGCGCTGGTGTTGCCCGGCGGGAGCGCGCTCACGGTGAACCTGGCGGACCCGTCCGGCACGGTGCCCGGGGTGGGCGCGTTCGTGCGCGGCCTGTCGGTGGAGTTCGCGGTGCGGCCGGACGCGGACATCCAGCAGGGGTGCACCACCGGCAATCCCTACCGCTACCTGATGCACAAGGCGGGCGGGCTGGACATCATCTACGAGGCCAGCAACCAGGTGCAGTTCTCCCTGGTCGTCAACGGCCAGCGCGTGCGGCTGGGCGGCGGCCGGTGCTGCCGGTGGGCCAGTGGAGCCACCTGGCCTATACGTGGGACGGCACCACCGGCGTCTTCAACGAATACCTCAACGGCGTGCCCACGAACCGCGCGCTGCCCGTCGCGCCGGGGACGGCCCGGCTGGGCACGGGGACGCTCTCCATTGGCGCGGGCGCGAACCTGGACACGCAGCGCTGCCCGGTGAACGGCGAGGGCTCGTTCCGGGGCGCCATCGACGAGGTGCGCATCTTCACGCACGCGCGCTCCAACCGGAGCATCTGCATGACGGCGCACGGCGCCAACTGCCGCGAAGAGGCCATCCAGCACACGCCCTCCGCGGGCCAGTTCGTGATGAGCGCCCAGGCGCCCGCGTGCAACGGCACCAGCGCGCTGAATTCGGCGGCGTGCCTGTCCGCGATGCACCGGGCCTGCGCGCAGCGGGGCGCGGGCGACGCGCTGGCGAACACGTCCAATACCTGGGACACCATCATGCAGCTCGTCAGCAACCGGCCGCCCATCTCGCTGGCGGGCGTGCCGGTGACTTCCACGGCCACGGACCTGACGGTGGCGTGCGCGCCCATCCAGCATGAGAGCGTGGCCGTGACGTTCGAGGAGCTGGCGCGCATCCACGCCGGCTGCACCGACGAGCGCGGCGTGACGAGCACCCACTGCACCGCGGCGGCGCACCGCTTCTGCAACAGCCAGGGCTGGACGACGGGGCAGGTGTTCGAGGTGACGTCCCGGCCGTGGGTGGGCTGCTTCAACTCCGGGCTCCGGACGGACGTGGAGAAGTCCGTGCTGGGGCCGGTGTCCAACCTGGGCGACTACACCGCCCCGGGTTCGCGCCTGGAGGTGAGCCAGTGGTGCCGCACGCAGGGCTACGGGGCTGGCGTCGTGCAAGAAATCCCCAGCGCCACCAAGGCCCACGTGCACTGCTTCCAGCCGGCCGCGACGGCGCCGTGGCGGTACCTGCCGTAAGGCCTTGCATGGCCTGTCAGTCTCCGGGGTTGTGGGCCTGGGGCCACGACGGCAACGGCCAGCTGGGCACCGGCAACGACGGCTACCGCGTGGCGCCCGACCAGGTGTCGCCCAGGCCCTGAGCGTCAGGGCCTGGGAGGCCTCCGCTGAAGTGGAGGCAGCGGGGGCCTTCAGCGGCGGGAGGCGATGTCGCCCGCGCGGACCACGCCCGCCCCCTTGCCGCCGGCCGCGGTCCGCCTCCGCGGTCGTGGACGCTCAAGACCCGGCATCAGACGCGGTGGAGGAGGGTTTCGAAGACCATCAGGTTGAGCCCCACGCCCGCCAGCCCTACCACCGCCACGGTCAGCAGCGCGGTGGACACGCGGCGCCGGAAGGACGCCTCCTTCGCCATGCTCCGGATGAGCGGGATGTTCACCACGATGCTGGTGAGGCTGGAGAGGATGACGCCGTTGACGCCCGTGACCGCGGAAATCTCATTGTGGCTGATGAGCGTGGCGGCGGAGGCGATGGAGGAAGCGCTCGACAGGAGGCCCCCCAGGATGCTGACGAAGTAGAAGCTCCCGGACCCGAAGTTGCGCTGCGCCAGCGCGCCCGCGACGTTGAGCGCCAGGAACACGGCGCCGAACTTGAGGGCCGCCATCAGGCGGAAGGGCGACTCCAACTCCAGGCGGGGCGCGCCCTCCGTGGGCGCCTGCCCGGGCGAACGGCGCCACAGCACCGCGCTCACCAGCAGCATGAGCGTGAACGGGATGGCGCAGTGCACGGCGGCCTGCGAGGCGAAGATGATGACGATGAGGCCGTTGCGCAGCAGCATCGCGACGGTGGCCAGGAGGATGCCCCGGTAGGCGGAAGGAAGCAGCGGCGCGCCCACCTCCTTCAGGCGCGTGGCCAGCTCCACGATGACCTTGCGGCTGTTCACCAGCCCGCCGAAGAACGCGGTGACCTCCATGCCCCTGGGCCCCAGCGTCTTCAGGAGCATGTAGTTCACGAAGCCCACCGCCGCGATGATGATGACGCTGGCCCAGTTGGACTGGGGCTCGATGAGGCCCCACGGGTCCACCGGGTGCGCGGGCAGGATGGGGAACACGACGAACGTCAGCACCGCGAGCAGGACGGCGGAACGCAGCTCCTTGTCGGACAAGCCGCCCACGAAGCCCACGAGGGACTGCTTCCAGGCGAGCAGCGCCGTCGTCAGCACGCCCACGAAGATGGGCGTGAACGTGTGGCCCATGCCGCACAGGATGCCGCAGAAGGCCACCACCATCAGGGCGGTGGACGTGGTGAGCGCCAGGCGCTGGTGGAGCAGCAGCTCCCGGGCGTTCATCAGCAGCACCAGCAGCGTGACGAAGCCCACGGCCACCAGCGCGAAGGCCTGACCGGTGAGCCCGCCCAGACAGCCCATCAGCGCGGTGAGCGCGAATGTGCGCACGCCCGTCTTGCGGCTGTGCTCTCGCTCCAGGCCAATGAAGAGGCCAATGGCGATGGCCAGCCCCACCCGGGTCATCACGGGCACCAAGGGCCATTGCGACGCCTGGGCAAGGAGGGGGGGCAGCTCTGCGGGTGCATCCATGGGGCGCTCCAGTCTCTCTGGCCTCACGGCCAGCGAAGACGACTGGACCGCGCGCCCCGGTGCCTGCTGGAGCGACCCACTCTCATGTCAATGATGATGGCCCCTGTCAACGCGACCGCCCAGCGAGCCAGCGAGGTGCTCGCGAGGGGGCGGTCGCCTGCCGGACGCCAGGCGCTAGATGCGCTCGATGATGGTGGCGATGCCCTGGCCGCCGCCGATGCACATGGTGACGAGCGCTGTCCCCTTGCCCGTGCGCTCCAACTCGTCCAGGGCGGTGCCCAGGAGCATCGCGCCGGTGGCGCCCAGCGGATGGCCCAGCGCGATGGAGCCGCCGTTGACGTTCACCCGGTCCGGGTCGAGGCCCAGCGCGCGCGTCGTCTGGAGGACCACGGCGGCGAAGGCCTCGTTGATCTCCCACAGGTCGATGTCACCGGCCTTCATGCCGGCCATGCGCAGGGCCTTCTCGCTCACGGGCGCGGGGGCGGTGAGCATGATGAGCGGCTCGGTGCCCAGCGTCGCCATGGCGCGGATGCGGGCGCGGGGCTTGAGCCCCTTCTGCTTCACGTAGCGCTCGGACGCCAGCGCCACCACGGCGGCCCCGTCCACGATGCCGCTGGAGTTGCCCGCGGTGTGCACGTGCTGGATGCGCTTCGCCTGCGGGTACGCGGCCAGCGCGATGCCGTCCAGCGTCTCTCCGTTCGGGCCCACGGCCGTCTCACCCATGGCGACGAACGCGGGCTTGAGCGCGGCCAGTCCCTGCGCGGTGGTGTCCGGGCGAGGGTACTCGTCGCGCTCCAGCAACACGGCGCCGGTGGCCGGGTCCTTCACCGCGAAGAGGGCCTTGGCGAAGCGGTTCTCCTCGATGGCGCGGGCCGCCTGACGCTGCGAGCGCAGGGCCCACGCGTCCACGTCCTCGCGGGTGATGCCCTCCAGCGTCGCGATGAGGTCCGCGCTGATGCCCTGGGGCACCTGGTAGACGCGCTCGCGCAGCCGCACGTTGCCGCCATCCTGGCCGCCACCGTCCGCGCCCAGCGACAGGTGCGACATGCTCTCCACGCCGCCCGTCACCACGAAGTCCATGGCGCCGGAGGCGACCCCCATGGCGCCGAAGTTCACCGCCTGGAGCCCGGAGCCGCAGAAGCGGTTGAGCGACACGGCGGATACGTCCTGAGGCCACCCCGCGGCGAGCACCGCGTTGCGAGCGATGTTCGCGCCCTGCTCGTTCACCTGAGACACGCATCCCGCGATGACGTCGCCCACCTCCCGCGCATCCCAACCGCCGCGCCGCTGGAGCGCGTTGAGCGTCTGGGCGAGCAGCTCCTGCGGATGCAGTCCCGTCAGGGCCCCCTTGCCCATCTTCCCGCGTCCACGCGGGGTCCGGACGGCGTCGATGATGTAGCTGGCGGTCATGTGCGGCTCCTTTGATTTTGAGTGTAATATTATCGTCGTAATTTGTAAGTCAAGGCGACCTGGGGTCGGAAGGCACGACGGGCCCGGCGCCTGGGGTTGGCACCGGGCCCGCGGTGGGGATGGAGCGTGGGAAGGCGGACCTATGCGGCGGGCAGCATGGAGAGGTGGATGGGGGTGGCGTGGGCCAGGTTGTCGCTGACAGGGCAGCGCGTCTCCACCTCGCGGAGCAGCCGCGCGAGCTGCTCCTGCGTGACGTCGCCCCGCACGTGGATGGTGGCGGTGAGGGACTGGTAGCCGGCGCGCACCTCGCGGTGGGTGCCGGCGAACTTCGCGGGGTCCAGCGAGCCCTGCACGGTGATTTCAGTGCCGGTGACGGGGATGCCCAGCTCGCGGGCGATGAAGAAGGTCATGTAGTTCAGGCAGCCCGCGTGCGCCGCGAGGATGAAGTCGAGCGGGCTGGGCGCGCCGTTGCGGCCTCCCAGCTCCACGGGCTCGTCCATGAAGATCTTGAACGCCTGCGCCTCCGTGGTGCTGCGGGCCATGCTCTCTCCCACGGTGCGGACCTGTCCGGTGTACAGCGGCTGTGCCATGACGTTGGCCTCCTGTCCTTCATACGGAGGCAGGGCGCTGGATGGGCCGGCCGAGCAGTGTTGATGACCTGGAAGTCCACGGCGTCCGGGGCAGACAGCGCGGCGGGAGGCTCGCTACAAGGGGTCGAGCGTCCCGAACTCCCCGGGCACGCGGGGGCGGCACACCTTGGGGGAGTTGGCGGATACCTTGACGCCTCCACAGCGGCTGGTCCTGGGAATCGCCGTGCTCGCCTCGCTCGTCACGTTCCTGGACGGGGCGATCATCAACGTCGCGCTCCCCGCGATGGTGCGGGACCTGGGCGGTGGGCTCAAGCTTCAGCAGTGGGTGGTGGATGCCTACCTCATCACGCTGGGCTCGCTGATGCTGGCCGCGGGCTCGCTGTCGGATGTGTTCGGGCGCAAGCGCATCCTGCGGCTGGGGTTGTTGGGCTTCGGGGCCACGTCGCTCCTGTGCGCGGTGGCTCCGACGGGCGCGGTGCTCGTCCTCGCGCGTGCGTTGCAGGGGGCCACGGGCGCGCTCCTGGTGCCGGGCTCGCTGGCACTCATCCTGTCCTTCTTCTCCGGCCCCGAGCAGGCGAAGGCCATTGGCGCGTGGACCGGCTGGACGGGTGGGGCGTTCATCGCGGGTCCGCTGGTCGGTGGGCTGCTGGTGGACACGGTGGGCTGGCGTTGGATCTTCGCCATCAACGTGCTGCCCATCGGGCTGACGCTGGCGCTGCTCGCGCGCATGGAGGAGCCCACGCGCCCGGAAGGCGCACGCATCGACGTGCTGGGCGCAGTGCTGGCGTGCGTGGGATTGGGTGGGCCCGTCTACGCGCTGATTGAGCAGGGGACGGTGGGCTGGACGCATCCCACGGTGCTGGCGTCGCTGGGCGTGGGCGTGCCGGCGTTCATCGCGTTCCTCTGGCAGGAGCGGCGGTCGCCGCACCCGATGATGCCCCTGGGGCTCTTCCGGACGCGGAACTTCTGGGTGGGCAACCTGGCCACCACGCTCATCTATGGGGCGCTGGCGCTGAGTGAGTTCCTCATCACGCTGTTCCTCCAGCAGGTGGGAGGCTTTCGCGCGACGCTGGCGGGGCTGTCGCTGCTGCCGACGACGATCATCATGTTGCTGCTGTCGTCGACGTTCGGTGGGCTCGCGGGCAAATTCGGTCCGCGCCTGTTCATGGCGGTGGGGCCGTGTGTCGCGGGCGCGGGGTTCCTGCTCATGCTGCGCGTCGGCACGCCGCTGGACTTCTGGACGCAGATGCTGCCGGGCGTGCTGGTGTTCGGGCTGGGGCTGACGACGACGGTGGCGCCGTTGACGGCGGCGGTGCTCGGCTCCGTCCAGAAGGCGCAGGCGGGCATCGGCTCGGCCATCAACAACGCCATCGCCCGGGTCGCGGGGCTCATCGCCATCGCGTTCGCGGGGCTCATCGTGGGCCCGCGACTGGATGTCGCGGGCTTCCACCGGGCGATGATCGTCTCCGCCGTGCTGCTGGTGCTGGGCGGAGTCACCTCCGCCCTGGGCATCCGCGATCCTCCGCGGAAGGCCTGAGCGCGTCAGTCCTCGGCAGGCTGGAGGGAGAAGTACACGGCTTCGGTCCCCAGGTTGAAGGTGTCCCCGTCCGCGATCTTCTGGCGCTTGATGCGCTGGTGGTTGATCCAGGTCCCGTTGGACGAGCCCAGGTCCTCGATGAAGTAGTCAGCGCCAGCGCGCGTGACGGCGGCGTGCTCGCGGGAGACCCTGCCGGACTTCACGACGAGGCTGCACTGCGGGCCGCGTCCCAGCGTGAAGCGCTCCACGTCCACCCGTGTGGCGGGACCGTCCGGGCTCAGCCGCACGAACAGGTCCATGCGCGCGGGGGCCCGGGCGGTGGAGGGCTTGCGGGGCGCGTCGTCCTCCGGCGTGGAAGGACGGAGCACACGGCCCTGCTTGCGGGCGGCGGGGGCCTTCGCGGCCGGAGGCGCCACGAAGGGCAGGTCCTGTTCCTCGGGTTCGCCGGAGCCCGAGTCCTGCTCTTCGTCCTCGCTGGAGGAGGTGGCCCGTGCATCAGGCTCATCGGCCGCGTCGTCTTCCTCGGAGCCCGTGGCCTCCTCTCCCGTCCTGGCTTCTTCGGGCTCGGAGTCGTCATCGGTGCCGGGGAGTTCCTCGGAGCCGATCGCCGCTGCGATGTCGGCCGCGGCGGCGTCGTCCTCCTCGGAGGACTGCGACGCGTCCTCGTCGTCAGAGTCCTGGTCCGCGGCGGCGGCGGCCTCGGATGCATCCTCGTCGTCCGAATCCTCAGCCGCTGCTTCGGAGGCGTCGTCGTCCGAGTCCTCTTCCTCGGACTCCTCGTCGTCCGAAGCTTCTTCGTCGGACTCTTCGTCGTCCGAGGATTCATCGGCCGCTTCGTCGTCGGAATCCTCGTCGTCCGAAGAGTCTTCGTCAGACTCCTCGTCGTCAGAAGATTCGTCAGACGCTTCGTCGTCGGACGCTTCGTCGTCCGAGTCCTCATCGTCGTCGGACTCTTCCTCCTCGTCCGCCTCCTCTTCCTCTTCGGACGCCACCGGCACGTCGCGGGGCTGCGTGACCGCATCCACCGCCGCGAGGACCTCCTGCATGCGCGCCCGCGCGTGAGCGGCCTCGTCCACGGCGGACTGGGGCTTCACGGGTTCGGACACCACGGCCGCCGGAGCGGCGGCCACGGGCTCCTTCGCAGGGACAGCGGCAGCCGCGGGGATGACGACAGCCGCGGGGACGACGGCAGTCGCGGGAACAGCGGCTGCGGCAGGGCGCTCCGCCGGACGCACGACGGGCTCCGGGGCCCGGACCGCTGGAGCCCGCACGGGCTCACCCGCGCCCGTCACTCCGAGCGCCACGGGCGTGGGCGCCACGTACCCGTTCTGTCTCGCGAGCATGAACAGCGCCTGGGCGACCAGGGCATTCCGATCCACGCCCAGGTCGTGGCTCATCTGCTCCAGCGCCCGCCACAGGGGCTCCGCGACCTCGATGGTTTCACGAATCCGATTCATGCCTAGCTGCCCCTCAGATTGCTCTGCCACGGAGAGACGTGATCCGGGTCATTGAGCCAATAGAACATCGCTTGCGTCTCCGCGTACTGCCGCTCCGCGATGGACACCAGGTTCGGGTGCAGGTCGCCCAGCGCCACGCCTTCGAACAGGAAGCCCTGGCCGGGCTTCGTCGTGCTGGCATTGCCGCGGTACTTGCGGTCCCGGCTCTGCCACAGCCGCTGCGAGGCCTGTCCCGCCGCCTGTCCGTAACCCGCCGGCGGCGTGATGCGCGTGGGCATCTGGAACGTCGTCTCACCGCACGACCACAGCAGCCACGACAGCGCGCTCCAGTCCCCGCGCAGCATCATCGCCAGGTCCGCGAACCCCATCTCCAGGTTGAGCGTCTCGTCGAGCTCCACCTGCTCGTCCTCGCCCAACTCCAGCTCTTCCTGCTTCAGCTCCACGGGCCCCTCACCCAGCAGGCCCGACAGGTCCGGCGGCAGCCAGGACACCGCCGCGCCGGGCTTGTACCGCTGGAGCAGCGCGCCGCGCATCGCCTGGAGCCGCGTGGCGTACTTGCGCACCAGCTGCTGGATGGCCTCCAGGGACTGCTCGGGCTTCTCCGGCAGGCCGTCGTAGGTGCAGTGCGGAGGCTCCTGTCCCGCCCAGAAGTCGAACCGGGGGAACAACGCCCGCGCGTACGTGGCCAGGAACCGGGCGGTGTCCGGCTCCACTGCCGCGAGCCCCTCCGCGTCCTTCTGCACCTGATCCGCCACGCCCAGGTTCAGCAGGATGAGGCCGCGCGTGAACAGGTACGCCTTGCGCTCCGGCGCGAGCAGCATCGCCGCGTGCAGGAAGTCCAGCGCCGCGCGAGGCCGGTCCGTCTGATCCAGCAGCACCGCGTAGGCCCGCAGCAGCGTGGCGGCCTCACCGCCGCGCATGAGCGCGTCCGCCATGGGGGCCCACGCCTGGCCCGCGTCCTCCACCACGCTGTGCGCGACCTGGCTCGCGGAGTCCTGCGTGCGCGGCAGCGTCAGCTCCTCCAGGCCCTGCTTCAGCGGCTGGATGTCCAGCGACGTGGCGCACGCGCGCGCCGTGGCCAGCAGGGCCTCGCGGTAGCGCCGGTCCGCGCGGGCCTCCTTCGCCAGCTCGCGCCAGCCCTCCGCGCTCCGGGGGAGGTTGGAGAACACCGGCGAGCGCGCCAGCGTCTGTTCATCCATCGCCCGGCCCAGGTCGCGCTTGAGCACCACCGCCCGCTGCGCGTCCATCAGGGACCACTCGTCACACGCGAAGTCGCCTTCCGCCCGGCCCTCCTCGAAGTGGACGCGGAAGTCCGCGTAGGTGTCCTCCGCGCGCGACCAGTAGCGCCCGTGCCGCCGTCCGTTGTCGAACTCGGCCTCCCAGAGCAGCTGGCCCTGCGCGTCCCAGAAGCGGGTGAGGCCGTGGCGCTCGCGGTCCGCGTTGAGCGTCACCTTGGCCCACTGGTTCAGGTCCTCGCGCAGCTCCGCGTCCTCGGGAAGGTGGGCCGGGCGGGTGGGGTAGGGCTCGCCGGTGGAGGGCACCACGCGCTGCCCATCGCCGTTGAAGTGCTCCACCCGCCGCACGGTGCCGCGCTCGTAGTGCATCACCGTCTTGCGCACGCGCTCGCTCACGCCGCCTTCGTGCATGCGCTCGGTGGTGAAGCCGTCGGACGCAATCCAGGTGCGAGGGCCGTGGAGCTGGCCCTGCTCGAAGGTGCCCTCCTGGGACACCGAGCCGTCCTCGTGGAAGCGCTTGAAGGGGCCGTGCGGCCGGCCCTGCTCCAGGATGCATTCGTTGCAGAGGGTGCCGTCGGCGCGCCAGTACCGCCACGTGCCGTGCGGCCGGCCCCTGGCGTCCTTCGGGCCGAAGGACCACTCCTCGTCGCCGGCGTCCCAGGTGGCGCCCTCGGGGACGCCGGTGGGGAGCTGGCCCGCCTCGGTCCGCTCGCGGTTCGCCTTGCGGCGCTCCTCTTCCGTCACGTCCACGGCGCGCAGCGCGATCAGCAGCCGGTCCAGGGCCTCGGCGGGCAGCGCCTCGGAGACGCGGCGGACCTCCAGGCCGTCCTTGAACGCGACGAGGGTGGGATAGGCGTCGATGCCCAGCGGTTCGGCCACGGCCTCGTGGGCCTCCGCGTCGAGCCGGGCGAAGGTGATGTCCGGGAACCGCGCGGCGGCCTCGGTGAAGACCGGGGCGAACGCATGGCAGGGTTCACACCACGGCGCCCAGAAGTCCACGACGCACATGCCGGGCTTCTGGGTGACGGCTTCGAAATCCTCCGGGGTCAATTCGACCGGGACGCCTGCCAACGGGAACTCCTGCTCAAGGGGAGAGGCAGATAAGAGGGGCGCCGGGGGCCCGCGTCAACCGGCGCGTCACGGGGAGTCCGGCTTCCCTCCCGGCCGGACAGGGACGGCGGGTGCGTCCGCGAGCAGCAGGGGGCGGGACATGGAACGATGGCCGGATGCGGCCCACCCTCGTGGTCATCAACGGTGAACAGTACTGGCAGCGTTACTTCCCGGAATACGAGGTCGTCTTCCGCAGGCTCCAGGAGTGTTCCTGGGTCCTGCGCGGTGGCGACCTCTGGTGCATCAACCGCGAGTCCGCGACACGGCTGGACGGCGTGCTCTGGCGGGTGGGCGCCATCCGCCCGGACCCCAGGCACCGCGCGGCGCTGGAGCTCATTCGCCTGAGCGGTGTGCCCTGCTCCAACCCGGCGTCCGTGCTGGCGCGCTGTCACGACCGGCTGTCGATGCTGGCGGAGATGCGTGAGGCGGGGCTGCCGGTCATTCCGTTCGACGCCGCGCTCGGTGACGACATGCTGCGCCGGCTGGAGCGGCCCGTGCCGTTCGTCGTCAAGGTCGGCAATCACCACGCGGGGCTGGGCAAGGCGCTGGTGCGCGACGCGGGCGCGTGGCCGGAGCTCGCGGACCTCCTCTTCGCCGCGGATGACTACGCGGTCGTCGAGCCCTTCATCGACTACGAGCGCGACGTCCGCTGCCTCGCGGTGGGCGAGCGCATGTGGGCGATGACGCGGGCGAGCGCGGGCTGGAAGGCCAACGTCGACACGCGCAAGTACCACGTCATCGACCCGCCGCCGGAGCTCGCGGAGCACACGCGCCGGGCCATGCGGCATCTGGGCGCGGACGTGCTGGGCCTGGACTTCCTCCAGGCGAAGGACGGCGCCCACACGCTGCTGGAGTGCAACGACACGCCGGGCCTGTCCGGCTTCCCGGAGGAGCTGCGGGAGGACGTCGCGGAGTGCCTGCGCGTCCGGATGCGCCAGCGCTGAGTAGAGCGCCGCGACGCCGCCACGGGATTTCGGATCGGGCCACAGGGGGACCACGGACGAGTGGATCGGTGGGTCGCGAAGTCGAGCCTGCGCGGAAGCAAGGATGAAGCCACGAGAGGAACCACGGGCCAAGGCCGCCCGTCGGGCGCGCTTGCCGGGAAACCTGTCCGACTGTCGGACAGGTTTTCACCGCTCGGGGCCGGAGGGGGCGCCCTCCCGGCAGTCGGCGCGGACGGGTGCTCATGTGTCGATGTCAGACCCCCATGGTTGGATGGCGATGCTAGGACAGGGATGGGGAGGAACCGGGGAGGGCTCGTGGTGTACGTGGAGGCGCAGCTTGAGCGCGATATCTCGCTGGAAAGACTGCCGCCTTCCGCATTCTCCGCGCCCCTTGGCCTCATGCGCGGCGACAGCTACACAGCGAAGGGCACGTACCGCGCAAGCCTCACCGTGACGGACTGGAAGGGCGTGCAGAACACTGACACGCGCGTCATCACCGTGAAGTGAGTCACCACGACAAGCTCCGCAGGTGGAAGTGGAACCGGAATCCCGCGTTCCGCAGCGCGTGGAACCGCGTCACCAATTCGTCGTCCATCAAGAGCGAGGCGAGGTCCTCGATGCGTACGCGCTCGGGAACGAGGGCGTGCGTGTTGAAATCCCATGCCTCCGCGCCCATGCAGCGAGCGAGGACCTCCGCCTGGAACGCCCTCAGTCCGACGTTGACGAAGGACACGATGACCCGCGTGCCGTCACGCGTAGTGGCGTGCTGCTTCTCGCCGTAGTCCATGTGGGCCGCGAGCTCATGGCGGAAGATTCCCGTGGCGAGCACCTCCGCCGCCACGCCCGACCCCTTGGACCCGACATGACGTCCGGTGTGTCGGAGGAGCGGCTCCACGGCGTCGGTGATGTCGGAGAGGCCCAGGTCCAGGCACCGGTGCACGAGCAGCACCGCTTCGAGCAGTCCCTCCCGGTCGAAGGTCGCCAGCACCTCTTCCACGTCCTTCGCGGAGATCGAGACAGAAGGGGACATGGGCTACCCATTCGGCCTGAAGTAGAACTCGAAGCCCGCATCCCGGAGCATCAGGAAGCACTCCAGCTGGTGCGCCTCGTCGGAGTACAGGAACCGCCGCACCGCCTCCACGTCCACACGCCACGGGTCGAGCGCGTGGGTGTTGAAGTCCCACGCCTCCGCTCCCATGCATCCGGCCAGCTCCCGGCTGCGCGAGCTGCCCTCAGGCGAAGCAAACACGCGCACGGCGATGACCGAGCCCTCGTGCGTTGCCTCGTGCCACTCCGCTGGCTGCTGGAGGAACGGCACCAGCTCGCGTCGGAACGGGCCGATGCCCAGGACCTCTCCGTACATGCCCATGCGCCCAAACCTCCCGTGTGTCAGGCCCCGGCGAGCGGCCGCGTCCCGCGAGTCTCCCGGGGGCCTCTGCTACCTTCGCCCCTCCTACAACGAGGCCGCGCCATGACGTTCTCCGTCCGCACCGCCAACCTGCGCACGCTCAACTCGCTGACGAAGTACCCGTCCATCCCGACGTACCACACGCTGGGCGACAAGGGCCGGCTGGCCGAGCCCGCCATCGCGTTCGACGGGCCCGTGGTCGGCACGGAGAAGGTGGATGGCACCAACGCGCGCATCGTGTTCCTGCCGGACGGCACGTACCTCCTCGGCAGCCGGGAGGAGCTCCTCTACGCGAGCGGTGACCTTATCGGGAACCCGGCCCTGGGCATCGTGGAGCACCTGCGCCCGGTGGCGGACGCCCTGCGTGAGAAGCGGCTCGACGCGGGCGGCATCACCGTCGTCTTTGGCGAGGTATACGGCGGCAACGTCACCGCCCACAGCAAGCAGTACACGGGCGAGAAGCGCGTGGGCTACCGCGTCTTCGACGTGGTGCGCCTCACCGACTACGAGACGCCCCTCACCTGGTCCGCAGAACAGCTCTCCGGCTGGCGCGAGTCCGGAGGCCAGCCCTTCGTGACCGAGGACGCGCTCATGGCCTTCACCCGCGAGCACGGGCTGGAAACCACGCCGCGCATCCTCGAACAGGACGGCGCCGCGATGCCCAGGGACCTGGAGGGAGCGTTCGCCTGGCTGCGCTCGCACGCGCCCGCGACCCGGTGCGCGCTGGATGCCGGGGCAGGGCAGCACCCAGAGGGCATCGTCGTCCGCACCCGCGACCGGCGCACCATCGCGAAGCTGCGTTACGAGGACTACGAGCGCACGCTGCGCGCGAAGCGCTGAAAAGCAAGAAGGCGGCGGTGTCTCCGTTCACCGCCGCCTCCATCCGAGCCACGCATCCAGTCGACCTGCGGCTCGGCGATATTCATGTGGCCTGTCGCGGATGAGATCTGGCTGCACCCCGAAGTTGCCCGCGTTGTCCGTACCCATTGCGGCTGGCGTGCCAGCCTCCGGCCTGCCGGGCCCTCCCTGATTCCAGGGGGTTGTGCCCCACGCCGGGGGCGGCCCCTGGTGACCGCCGTCCTGCCTCTGATGACGACTGTCACCAGGCAGGCGGCCGGGTTGACGCGCCGCGGAAGGATGTTCGGAGCGGGCGAGGGCCGGCGGTAGACTCGCGGGCAACGGCCCATGACGAAGAGAGACACCGGAAGGCGAAACACAGGCACCGGCTCAGGAGACTCCGCGCGCTCGGGCGCGGGGACGGGCCGGGGCTCGGGATACGGAACGGGCCCCCGTCCGCGCCGCGCGGAGGACGTCCCGCCCGTTCCCCAGGTGGGCCGCTACCTGCTCCTGCGCAAGCTGGGGCAGGGCGGCATGGGCGTGGTGTACGCCGCCTATGACCCGGACCTGGACCGCAAGATCGCCCTGAAGCTGCTGCACCCGAACGCCAACCACGACAACGAGGAGGCGCGGTCCCGGCTCTTGCGCGAAGCGCAGGCCATGGCGCGCGTCTCCCACCCCAACGTCATCCCCGTCTTCGACGTGGGCATGTGGGGCGACCAGGTCTTCGTCGCCATGGAGCTGGTGGAAGGCGGCACGCTGGGCTCGTGGCTGAAGGAGGCGAAGCCGTCCTGGCGGGAAGTGCTGGAGCGCTACCTCCAGGCGGGCCGGGGCCTGCAGGCCGCGCACGCGGCGGGGTTGGTGCACCGCGACTTCAAGCCCGCCAACGTGCTGGTGAGCCGCGCGGGCCGCGTCTACGTGACGGACTTCGGGCTGGCGCGGCAGGTGGGCGAAGGGCCGGAGGCCCCGGCCTCGCCGGAGGAGGCGCAGGTCCTGGAGTCCTCGGACCGGCGCATGCTGGACACCACGCTCACCGAAGCGGGCCTGCTGGTGGGCACGCCCAACTACATGTCCCCGGAGCAGTTCCGGGGCACGCAGCTGGACGCGCGCACGGACCAGTTCAGCTTCTGCGCGGCGCTCTACGGCGCGCTCTACGGCACGCGCCCCTTCGACCCGGGCAGCATCAAGGCCTACGCGTCCGCCAGCCGCGGCGCGGAGCTGGAGGCCACCGGCACGCAGTCGCTGGGCGGCACGCAGTCGCTGAACGCCGCGCCCGCGAAGGCCCCCGCCATCGCGCCGCCGCCCGCGCTCATCCGCGAGCCCCCTCGCGACGTGAAGGTGCCCGGCTGGGTGCGGCAGGCGGTGCTGCGCGGGCTGGCGCTGGACGCGGACGCGCGCTTCCCGTCCATGCAGGCCCTGCTGGACGCGCTCTCCCAGGAGCAGCGCCACGGACAGCGCAAGCGCTGGCTGGGCGCGGCGGGCGCGATGGCCACCTCGCTCGCGGTGGCGGGCGGCGTGGCGTGGCAGCAGTCCCAGGTGTGCGCGGACGCGGGCGCGCTGATGGACAGCGTGTGGACGCCGGACGCGAAGGCGAAGCTGGAGTCCGCCTTCCGCGCCACCGGGAAGCCCTTCGCGGAAGGCATGGCCGCGCGCGCCGTGCAGGTGCTGGGGCAGTACGCGGGCGCGTGGAAGCACCAGCGCGTCCAGGCGTGCGAGGACGCGCGCGTGAGCGGCGTGAAGCCGGAGGAGCAGTTGGACCGGCAGGTGGTGTGCCTGGAGCGCCGCCGCAAGGACCTGCGCGCCACGGTGGACCTGCTCGCGAGCGCGGACGCCGCCATGGTGGAGAAGTCCGTGGACATGGCGCACGCGCTGCCCGCGCTGCACGAGTGCGAGGA
This sequence comes from Corallococcus sp. CA054B, assembly GCF_003611625.1. Lineage (NCBI taxonomy): Bacteria > Pseudomonadati > Myxococcota > Myxococcia > Myxococcales > Myxococcaceae > Corallococcus > Corallococcus sp. CA054B. The sequence continues at coordinate 41,867 of NZ_RAVY01000038.1, read as the reverse complement.
CGTGGAGTCGCTGGCCGAACAGCAGCGCCGCCCCTCCGACCCCGCCCTGCGCGGCGCCATTGAAGCGCTGGAGGATCAGCTGTCGGAGGTGCGCGCGCAGGTGGACGCGGGCCGCTACCCGGCGGCGCTCGCGGCGGTGAAGGCGCTGGAGGCGCCGGTGGAGAAGACGGGCTACCTGCCGCTGAAGGCGGAGATGCGCTTCCACCTGGGCTGGCTCCAGGAGCAGACGGGCCAGTCGCCGGAAGCCTCCCGCCTGCTGTCGCGCGCCGTGTTCGACGCGGAGGCGGGCAGGGCGGACCGGCTGAAGGTCGCCATCCTCAACAAGCTCCTCTACGTGGAGGACGGCCAGAAGCACTTCGACCCGGCGGCGAACTGGGGCGCGCTGGCGGAGGCCACCCTCCAGCGCCTGGGCGGCGAGCCCGTGCTTCAAGCCGACGTGAAGGTGAACCAGGCCAACCTCGCCATGTCCCAGGGCCACATGGAGCAGGCCCGCGAGCGGCTGACGGAGGCGAGCGCCCTCTACGACAAGGCGCTGCCGCCCGAGCACCCCAAGCGCGCGCGGGCGCTCTTCCTGTTGGGGCGGCTGGTGCTGGGCACGGGCGACGCGAAGGGGGCGGTGCCGCTGCTGGAGGCGTCGCTCGCGAAGACCGAGGCGGCCGTGGGCCCGGTGCACCCGGACGTGGCCCGTCGGCACGGCCTGCTGTCCCTGGCCCTGCGCGACGCCGGCCAGCCCGAGCGCGCCCTGCCGCATGCCCAGGCGGTGGTGGACCTCTACAAGACCCTCCACGGTGAGAAGAGCGCCCAGGTGGCGGAGGCGCTGGACGAGCTGGGCATGTGCCAGCTGGGGATGAAGCGCTACGACGACGCGCTGAAGACCTACGAAGAGGCCGTGGCCCTCAAGCGCGAGCTGTTGCCCAAGGGCGACGAAGGCCTCCAGCCGTCCTACGACGGCGTGGGCCAGGCGCTCTTGGGCCTGGGCCGCGCACGCGACTCCGTGGCGCCGCTCCAGCTGGCGGTGTCCTTCGCGTCCGCGCCCCCGGATGCGCTGGCGGAGTCCGGCTTCGCGCTGGCGCGGGCGCTGTACCAGACGGGCCAGTCGCCAGAAGCCCGGGGCGAGGCCACCCGCGCCCGCGAGCGCTTCAGCGAGTCCGGGATGGACGAGCGCGTGGGCGAGGTGGACTCGTGGCTGGAGACCCTGCCCAGGGAGCCCCCGCGCCCGCCTGCCCGAAAGCCTTCCCGGGGCCGGCGCAGGTAGGACGACACGCGCGGCTGCTGGCGACCCTGGCGGGGCGTGCTACCGTCCCGCGCCGTGTCGCTGCCACCAGACGAGGACGAGGCGCTCCTGGATGCCACGGCCACCCTGAACCGGGGCCGTGCGGGACAGGTGCGGATGGTGCTCCGGGTGCTTTCCGGCGCGGAGGCCGGCAAGTCCCATCCGCTCAAGCAGGGGACGTACGTGGTGGGCAAGAACCCCACGTGTGACATCGTCCTCACCGACAAGGCCGTCTCCCGCCAGCACCTGAAGCTGGAGGTGCACGACGAGCACGTCGTCGCCACGGACCTGGGCTCGCACAACGGCTCGTTCGTGGAGGGGCTGCGCTTCACCGCCATGGAGCTGCGCCCCGGCAGCGTCATCACCCTGGGCGCCACCGAATTGAAGCTGGTGCCGGAGGACACGCGCGAGCGCTCGCTGCCCCTGTCCTCGCGCGACCGCTTCGGCGCGCTCGTGGGCCAGAGCCGCAAGATGCGCGAGGCCTTCACCGTGCTGGAGCGCCTGGCGCCCGGCGGCGCGGACGTGCTCATCCACGGCGAGACGGGCACCGGCAAGGACCTGTGCGCGGAGGCCATCCACCAGCAGAGCCCGCGCGCCAAGGGCCCCTTCGTCATCGTGGACCTGGCGGGCGTGCCCTCCACCCTCATCGAGTCCGAGCTCTTCGGCCACGTGAAGGGCTCCTTCACCGGCGCCCAGGCCGACCGCGCGGGCGCCTTCGAGCGCGCGCAGAACGGCACCGTCTTCCTGGACGAGATTGGCGAGCTGCCCCTGGAACTGCAGCCGCGCCTCTTGCGCGTGCTGGAGCGCCGGCAGGTGAAGCGCGTGGGCGGCAACGACTACTTCACGGTGAACGTGCGCGTGGTGGCCGCCTCGCACGTGAACCTGGAGCAGGCCGTCCAGCAGGGGAAGTTCCGCCGCGACCTCTTCCACCGGCTCGCCGTGCTGCGCGTGACGCTGCCCGCGCTGCGCGAGCGCCCGGAGGACATCCCGTTCCTCATCGACCACATGCTCAAGCAGATGGGCCGGCCGCAGAGTGCGCTGTCGGACCAGACGCGCGCGCTGCTCATGCAGTACCCCTGGCCCGGCAACGTGCGCGAATTGCGCAACGTGGTGGAGCAGGTGGTCAACCTGGGCGAGGAGGCCCTGCCGGACCTGGAGGCGCCCCCGGGCGCGGACGGCCGCAAGGGGCCGGACCTGGACCTGCCCTTCAAGGAGGCCAAGGAGCACCTCATCGAGGTCTTCGAGCGCGACTACCTGAAGAACCTCATCGAGCGCTGCGAGGGCAACATCTCCCGGGCTTCCCGAGAGGCGGACATCGACCGTGTCTACCTTCGGAAACTCCTGCGCAAGCACGGGTTGGATCCGTCCGGGGACCCTTAACACGGGGCGCCATCCCAGGTAGGATGGAGTCCCCCATCCCCTCCGGAGCCACGACCGTGAGCGTGAACATTTCTTCCAACGTCCTCCGCACCTTCCAGCAGCTGGTGGAGGCGAAGCCGTCCGCCCAGCCGCAGCAGGCCGCTCAGCAGGCCGGGTTGCCGGAGGAGAAGGTCGTCTCGCAGGTGGAGGGCGCGCCCACCCCCGTGCAGCTGGAGCAGGCCACGGACGCCTTCGCGGCGGTGCAGGCCCTCAACCAGGCGTGGGCGAACCGCTTCCAGCCGGTGTCGGGCGCTTCCGCGCAGGACGTGGGCGTCGCGGGGAAGCTCGCGAACGCGCCCCAGGCTCCGGAGATTGGCGGCTGGGACACCGCGGGGGCGGACCCCGAGGTGGTCAAGCAGACCAACCCGAACGACTGCGGCGCCGCGGTGGCGGTGATGCTGGGCAAGGAGCTTGGCACCAGCAAGGCCCAGCCCACGTCGGACAAGGAGAAGATGGCCGCGCTGGAGTCGCGCTTCACGCAGGGCCAGGGCACGTCGCCGCATGAGCTGTCCAACATGCTGGCGAACCAGGGCACGAAGGTGACGCAGACGTCGTCCAAGCTGGACACCAAGGCCCTGGATGACGCGCTCGCTCGCGGCGCCAAGGGCGCGGTGATGGTGGACTCCTGCCTGGTGGACCCCACGACGAAGCCGGGGGAGACGGGCCGCGCGCACTGGGTTTCCGTGGAGGGCAAGGACGACAAGGGCCGCTACCTCATCAAGGACCCCAGCACCGGCTCCAAGATTCCGGTGGACGCCCAGCGGCTCGCGGACTCCATGCAGATCAGCTGGGACCGGCACCAGGGCGGCGGGCAGATGATCGTCGAAAGCGCCCAGGGCATGTCGGAGGCCCAGGCCGCGCAGGAGGGCGGGCTGAAGGCCGTCGCGCTGGGCAACACGGACGGCGGCGGCTCCCGCGCCATGTCCAACTTCGGCCGCGAGTCTTCATAGGCCCTGAAGACGGACGGCGGATGGACTGGAGGAGTCCCTCCGCCACGGCCTTCAGACGGTGAGGTGCTGCACGGCCTGGAGCCGCAGCAGCTGGCGCGCCAGCTCCTGCACCTGCTCCACCTCCTCCAGGCCCATCGCCTTGCGCAGCGCGAGCCGCTTGTCCGTGGAGGCGCGCAGGAGCAGCGCGCGCAGCTGGGGATTGCTGAGCAGCGGGTTGAGCTGGCGCAGGTGGCCCACCAGCGCGCCCAATTGGGGCAGCGTGAGGCCCGCCACCATCACCAGCGTCGCGGAGCCCTCGTCCGGGCTCTGGCTGGTGGCCAGCATCCACGGCGACAGGAGCAGGGACCGGGTGAAGTCCCCGTCGCAGGAGAGCCCCAGCCGCGCGCACTCCTCCACCACGGGGCCGGAGTCGTGGCCCGCGATGATGGGCTGGATGCGGGCGGCCTCGTACTTCTGGAGGACGGCGTCGTACAGCTTCCGGGCCTCCACGCCCTGCGGCGTGCGCGGGAACTCCGCGAAGGCCTGACCAATCTCCGCGCGCAGCGTGCCCAGGAGCGTGGCGTCGTCCGCCGTGCCGGGCTCGCCCAGGACCTGGGCCAGGTAGGCCCGGTCCTCGGGGACCGCGTTCGCGGACTTCCACCACTCGAAGGTGACGGTGCTCACGCTCAGGACCACCGGCAGGGTGACGACGCCCTGGCGGCCGGGGTTGGCGAGGAAGGCGGCCATCTTCCCCTCCACCTCCGTGAGGCCGCGGTAGAGGCGGTTGAGGACGGCGATGCGCAGCTTCGCGCGGCCCTCCAGCGCCTGCTTCGCGGCCTCCGAGGACTGGCCCTCCGAGGCGGTGCGCTGCTCCCGAACGGATTCGGAAGCCGCGGGCCGGCGCTCGAGCTGCGGCGCCACGGGCCCCTGCGGTGTCGTGGGGGGAGGCTGGGGGAGCGCCGGGGCCGTCTGGGGCGTCTGGGCCGCGAGGGCCGGGGGCTGCTCCAGGGTGCCCAGGCTTGCGGCGCCCTGCGACGTGCCCGGCGCCATCCCGGCCTGCTGCTGGGCCCCCCTGGCACCGCCACCGCCGGCTTCGTTGCGCTCCGTCTCGCCGGAGCGGCCGAAGTCCATGCCGTCCTGGGGGCCGGTCTGCTCCAGGCCCCCCTTGGCGGAGGCGCCCTTGGCGGAGCCTCCCTTGACGGCGACGCCTCCCTTGCCCGCGCCGCCCTTGCCGGAGGCCTTGCCCGATGACTTGCCTTCACCGGACTGCGCCTTCTCCTCCTTCTCCTGCGCGGGGCTCTGCAGGGGCAGGCCCGGGCGGGGAAGGCCAGATGGAAGGCGGACGCTCATGGACGGGGGCCTCGCTGGGGAATCAGGCCAGGTTCTTCAGGTGGACGACGAGGTTGCTGTCCTTGCTGCCCAGCGTGCTCGCGTCATCCGTGGGGATGACGTAGCCCTGATCCGCGCCGACGTGCTTGCGGAAGAAGTCTACCACCTCCGGATCCTGCACGTTGGACGTGGTGCTCTTCTTGATGCCGTACGCGGAGCCGTCCGCTCCCTTGGCCTTCACGGAGTCAGGCGCGTTGGCGAGCAGGTTGTCCATCGTGCCCGACAGGCGGCCGCCGCCATCCGGCTGGATGGTCATCGCGGTGTTGTGACCCTCGATGTAGCTGACGTCGTAGTACGTGTTGCCGAACCCGCCGTCGAACTTCACTTCACCGAGCGTCGCGTTCTTGCCGTCGCCGCTGTCGCTGCGGAAGTTGCCGGACCAGTTGTCCGGGAACTGCACCGTGCGGCTCTCACCGGGCTTGAGCGTGACGGAGTCGACGGCCTTCTCGCCCGCGTTGGGGGTGAAGTTCACCGTCATCGGCTTGTCGCCGTCGTTGTTGAGGGTGATGGTGTTCTTGCCCTTCGCCGCGCTCGAGCCGCCCACGGACTGGGGACCGGCGACGGCCGCGTCCTTCTGGGAGGCCGCCGGAGCCGGGGTGCCCTGCGCGGCGGGAGCCGCCTGCGCGGGAGCAGGCGCAGCGGCCTGGGCGGCGGCAGGAGCAGCGCCCTGCTGCGCACCGGCGCCGTTCATTCCACCGAGCAGGTCCACCAGCTGATTCACCATCTGGACCATCTGGGCCAGCTGCTCCACGGGATTGCCGCCCTGGAGCGCGCCCTTCCTGCCCACGCCCGCCGGCGCGTCGAAGCCATCCGCCTGGAACATCCCCTGGAGCGAACCCGGGCCGCACTTCGCCTTCGCCGCATCCGCCGTGGGGCGCGACACCGGGCTGGAGAGCTCCGTGGCGGACGTGCGGGGCGAGAAGGAGGAGCTGGCAACGGACGACTGCGACAGGGGGGAGAGCGCCATGGCGGGGTTCCTCGGAGATGGGATGGGGCGGCGGGAAGAAGCCGTCCGGTTCAGCGATGCAGGGGGCTAGAGCACGGCGCGTGCCATGCCCCCCACACCCATCTCGACGAGGCAAACCCCTGGAATCGCTCAGGGGCCAGACGCGGCGGCCCGGCCAGAGGGCCACCGCCCTGATGACTGCCGTCAGGCCCTGGTGTCTGGTGTCATCAGACCCTTCGGACCGTGCTCGAATGGATGAGCCGCAGTATCAGCAGCAGCACCACCGCTCCGATGAACGCCACGAAGATGGTGCCCGCGATGCCACCGAACGGGGCTCCCGTGCCGAGCGCCCGGAGGATGAAACCTCCCAGGAACGCGCCCACCACGCCCACGACGATGTCGCCAATCAGGCCGTAGCCACCGCCCACCACCGCGGACGCGAGCCATCCAGCAATGAGGCCGATCACCGCCCACAACAGGATTGTCTCCAGCGCCATGTCTCCTCCTCCCATCGAGGTGATGGGCGAAACATGGGCATGATTCCCGGCCGCGCCCGCCCCTCCTTCAAGGGCGACAGCAGGGCGACCGGGCAGCCGGCGCCGGGTGGTTTTCAATTCGTTTCACACCCCACGACTTCGACTGTCTTCAGAGGGACGCGGGGCAATTTGCCCCATGAAAACGCGGGGCAATTTGCCCCAATTTGAACCTCTGTTCGCGCTCTGCTGGCATTGAGTGAACACCTGTCGCTGAAGGCGGCAAGGAGTCACTTCCATGAAGCGCATCTTCGAGTCTGTCGGGTCGCCGTTGCAGTTCGACCGTGAGTCCTTCCGGTGCCGTCACACGCTCCTGGGACATCCCGCGTTGGAACTGGAGAACCTGGCGGGCGTGGTGCAGCGGCTGCCTTCCGAGAACGTGTTCTTCAGCTCCGGCCTGGTGCCCAAGGACGCGGACTTCGACCGCGCGCACCTGGACTACCGCACCGGCCTGTCGCTGAAGGACACCGTGGAGAACATGATGACGAGCAACTCGTACATCATGCTGCGCGCGCCGGAGCAGGACCCCAGCTTCCGCGACCTGTACCGCGCGCTCCTGTCGGAGGTGGAGGACCTGATGCGCCAGCAGGGCGTGGGCACCCACGCGGTGGATCCGATGCTCTACCTCTTCATCGCGTCCCCCGGCAGCGTCACGCCCTTCCACCTGGACCGCTACTCCACGCTGCTGATGCAGTTCCGGGGCAGCAAGGCGGTGCACATCTCGAAGGCGTGGGACGAACAGGTGGTCCCCGCGCCGGACCTGGAGGACTTCGTCGCGCGCTCCGGCTCCAAGGTGAACTACCGCGAGGCCTTCGATGCGACGGCGGAGCGCTACGCCTTCGGACCCGGAGACGCGCTGCACATCCCCTTCGTGGCACCGCACTACGTGAAGAACGGCACGGAGGATGTCTCCGTGTCGCTGTCCATCATCTTCAACACCCGCGAGACGGCCCGGCACCTGCGCGCGCTGCGCACCAACCACGTGCTGCGCAAGCACCTGGGGCCGCTGGGGCACCGGCCCACGCCGGTGAACCGCTTCCTGCCGCTGGACCACGTGAAGAGCGGCATGGAGCGCGTGGTGCGCCGGGCGCGCGGCCTGCTGCACGCCTGAAGCCCCACGCCGGTGCACGCATCCCGGCCCTGGTTGCCCCAGACGTAGGCGCCAGTGAAGCGCCGCATCGTGTGGATCCAGTGGGTGAGCCCCACGGAGGACGAACCGTGCGTCCGGGGGATGAGGGCGGAGAAGACAGACACGGTGCCGTCCTCCCGGTGCACCCGCCACCACGGCGTGCCGTCCCCTAACGTTAACGTGGCCGGCACCACGGAGCCTGGCGGCAGCTCCAGCACCAGGGATGGCTCGATGCGAGGCAGCTGGATCTCCTCGCGAGGCACGGCCCTGCCCCGCCAGGCAGGCGTTCCTCAGCCAGCCAGGACAAACCCGGCCACGACGGTGGGCATGAGGCGATGGCACATGCGCCAGAAGCTGGCCCGATGCCCGGAACCACGGGGTGTTGACGGCGGGACCCTTAAAGATGCATTCAGGATGCATCTTTTTGGGGCGTGGGCCCGGAAAGCGAGCGAAGTCATGACGAGCGTGTACGAGAAGCTTGGCGGAGAGCCGGCGATGGCGGCGGCGGTGGACGTCTTCTACCGGAAGGTGCTGGCCGACGATCGCATCAGCCACTTCTTCGAGGACGTGGACATGGAGCGCCAGGCCGCGAAGCAGAAGGCGTTCCTCACGATGGTGACCGGCGGGCCGGCGAACTACTCGGGCAAGGACATGCGCGCGGGGCACAAGCACCTGGTGGAGCGCGGGCTGAACGCGACGCACTTCGACGCGGTGGTGGGGCACCTGAAGGAGACGCTGGAGGAGCTGGGCGTGCCCGCGGAGCTGGTGGGCCAGGTGCTGACCGTCGCCGAAGGGGCGCGGGTGGACGTGCTGAACCGCTGAAGCAGCCGTCAGGAGGCACGTCATGGCGAAGGTGCGGCATGAATCCGAGTGGTATCCGCTGGAGCCCGGAGAGACGGTGCTGGACGGACTGCTGCGCCAGGGCGTGCGCGTGCCGCATGCGTGCCGGGCGGGGGCCTGCCAGTCCTGCCTGATGCGGGCGACCTCGGGCCCCGTGCCCGAGGCGGCGCAGGTGGGGCTCAAGGACACGCTGCGGGCGCGAGGCTACTTCCTCGCGTGCACGTGCCGGCCCCAGGAGGGCACGGCGCTGGAGGTGGCGGGGGCGTCGGAGCTGCGCGTCCCTGCGCGCGTGGTGGACCTGGAGACGCTCAGCGCGGACGTCTTCGCGGTGCGGCTGGAGGTGGAGACGCCGCTCGACTATCGCGCGGGGCAGTACGTCACGGTGGTGCGCGCGGACGGGCTCGCGCGCAGCTACTCGCTGGCGAGCCTGCCCCGCGAGGGCCGGCTGGAGCTGCACGTGCGGCTCGTGCCCGGGGGCGCCATGAGCGGTTGGTTCGCCCGCGAAGTCGGACACGGCGACCGGGTGGACGTGCAGGGGCCGGCCGGGGATTGCTTCTACGTGCCCGGGCAGCCGGAAGCACCGCTGCTCCTGGCGGGGACGGGCACGGGGCTCGCGCCGCTGTATGGAATCCTGCGGGACGCGCTGGAGGCCGGCCACACCGGCCCCATCCACCTGTTCCACGGGGCGAAGGACCCGGGCGGGCTGTACCTCGTGGACGCGCTGCGGGCCCTGGCGGCGAGCCATCCGAACCTCCACTACCGGCCCGTCGTGCTTGCGGGGGGAGGTGGGGCGGTGGAGGAGGGGACCCTGGAGGCGAAGGTCCTCACCTGCCTCCCGAAGCGCCCGGTGGGCTGGCGAGCGTTCCTCTGCGGCAACCCCGAAGCGGTGCTATCCCTGCGCAAGAAGCTCTTTCTCGCGGGGTTCTCGCTGAAGGACATCCACGCGGATGCCTTCCTGCCGAGCGTGTCGCGAGGGGGCCCCGTCGCCGGAGCCGCCTGACTTGCACCTGACCCTTCACGCCGACTACTCGCTGCGCGTCCTCATGTACCTGGCGGCACGCCCCGGGCGGCCGTCCTCCACGCAGGAGATCGCCGACGCCTACGGCATCTCCAAGCATCACCTGGTGCGCGTGGTGCAGACGCTGGCGCAGGAGGGGCACGTGGAGGTGAAGGCCGGGCGGGCCGGCGGCGTGCTGCTGGCCAAGGCCCCGGGAGACATCCGGCTGGGCAAGGTGGTGCGCGCGGCCGAGCCGGATTTCCACCTGGTGGAGTGCTTCGACCGGGAGCGCAACACCTGCCCCATCGCGTCGCTCTGCGGCCTCAAGGGCGTGCTGGCGGAGGCGCGCGATGCGTTCTTCGCCACGTTGGACAAGTACTCGCTGGAGGACCTGCTGCGCCGCTCCAAGCCCGGCCTGACGGACCTGCTGCTGAAGCCGGCCGCGCCACAGGAATAGGCGCGCCCGGGGTCACTGCGCCAGCAGGATACGCCGCACGTGCTCTCGCACGTTCTCCTCGGTGGACCCAGGAACAGAGGACAGGAAGGCGCGGGCCGCGCCCAGGGGCTCCAGGAACGGCCCCGCCGCCATCACCGCCTGCCGCTCGGCCTCGTCCGCAATGTCTCGGGTGGCCTGCTCCGGCGTCCACACGGCGGCCTCGAGCGCGAGCACGATGGCCCGGCCCGCGGCGACGCACCGCTGGCGCTTGCGGATGAGGTCGGCACCTCCGCCGGCTTCGTCCTCGGTGAGCTCCGCGGACCGGATGAGCTTGCGCAGCGCTTCCACGTGCGGCGCGAGAGGCGTCTGGGACTCTCCCAGCCATCGCCGCAAGGCCGTGAGCGCATCCCGGGGACTGGAGGCGCGGGCGAAGGTGAACTGCCAATCTCCATCCTCCGGCACGCCGTGCTCCCAGATGCCCAGACAGGGCTCCGCCACCGCGAAGGCCGCGAGCGCCAGGGGACGGTGGCCCCAGCGCGACAAGCCCTGGAGCCACTCCGACATGGAACCCTCGTGCTTCGCGGTGAGGTAGGCCTCCAGGCTGTCCTCGCTCGCGGGACGGGCGCGCTTGCGGTCCCGGGCCTCCGTGGTCATCTGCTGGAGGGCCTTGAACAGGGCTTCGTCCTCCACATTGAAGGGATCCGAATAGCCCGTCCCGCGGGCCGCGGCGATGGCGAGCGCCTGCCCCACGCGGTAGTCGGGCATCTCCGCCAGCAGGTCCAGCAGGGCCTGCATGACCTGCTCCGGCATTCGTTCCTGGCTCCGCCTCTCCATCGCGCACGTCCTTGTCAGTGGGAGGCTGTCGCTAGACCCCTCCGTTACCCGGGCTTGCTGACGAAGGCCGCCCAGTCGTCTGACTGAACCGTGACGCCCGACCCCTTCCGCCAGGCGGTGACCTCCGCCTTCCAGGCCGCGGCGCCGCCTCTCAGGGGAAACGCGCGCGTGACCGCGAGCCGGTAAGCCGTTTCGTGTTCGCGCAGGAGGCTGCGATTGACCGAGTCGACTTCACCGGGCCTCGCGCGCAGGCGCAGCTCCGCCGCCTTCATGGCGCCGTCCTGGCGGAACAGCGTGGACAGGTCCTCCCCCACGGGTATCTCGGTGAAGGACCAGAGGCCCAGCAGGGGCGGCTCGCGGCCTTCCAGCAGCGCCGCGTGCAGCCGGTCATGGCCATCCACCACCAGCCAGCGCTCGACCAGGGCGAAGTAGGTCAGCAGGACCGGTGGAAGCGTCCCGTCCCGGGCGTGCTTGCGCCAGGCCTTCACCCGGCTGTCATCCCTGGGGGACGGTGCGCGCAGCGGCATCACCCCGCCACTGCGCTCCGGAAGGGCACCGGCTTCCGCCCAGGACCAGTCCTCCGCGCGGAAGGGCGGGAACCGCAAGGCCGCGTCGAGCCCGCATGGCGGCTCCGGAAGAAATCCCGTCCCGATGATGGGAACCGTGGAGTAGCCCTGGGCCTTCGTGACGGGGGCTGTCTGGAGTGGCCTCAGGCACCAGTGCCCCGCATGGAGCAGTGAAGGCTCGGACGCCTCGAACTGGTGGACCCACCACCGGTTCCACGCGGCCCACCACCCGGGCGAACCCGGATCCGGGGGACGCCGGGCCTCCTCGGCCGTGATGTGTGGGAATGCGCCCGCGAGCTTCGCCGGGCCGCGCAGCCAGGCACACCCATTCCACCAGTCGTCCACCCGCATCCAGAGCAGCGGCTGCCCGCCCAGCATCATGCGCAGCAGGTACGGCCGGGTGGCCTCGACATGGAGCAGGGGCCGCCGCAGCCAGTGTCCCTTGGAGGGAACGGTCAGCCGCAGCCCCGGGCCTCCCACGGGCATCCGCCAATCCGTGTCATCCGCCGTCACGGCGATTCGTGGCTGCATCGGGCATCTCCTCGGCCCGACACTACACGCGACGGCGGGCCCGGCCTCCAGGCCCGCCGCGAGGCGGCTTCATCCACTCAGCGCCAGGTGTCGTTCACGGTCGAGGTGCCCGTGGCCGGCGTCGTCAGGGTGCGGTTGGCGCCGCTCTCCCAGGTGACGTTGTTGGCGGCGTCCTTCTTGATGAACTTGTACTCAATCGCCGTGGAGCCCGGCAGCCCGACGGCCACGCTCCACGTGGGGTAGTTGGCCGCGGACAGCAGGAGGGCGCTGGCCGGGCTCCAGCTCCCCAGCGCGGCGACGCTGCCCACCACGTACACGTTCTGGCCCATCACGGTGCTCGCCGTGACGTTGAACGTCACCGTGGCCCCGCTGGTGGACGTGGTGACGGAGAGCGCGGAGGACTGCGCGGACGCGTTGCCCGCCGTGTCCCTCGCCCGCACGGTGTAGCTGTACGCCGTGCCCGCCGTCAGCCCCGTGTCCGTGTAGTTGGCCGTCGTGGGCGAGCCCACCAGCGCCCCATTGCGATACACGTCATAGCCCGCGATGCCGCTCGCGTCGGTGGACGCCGTCCAGGTCAGCGACACGGTGGTCGCCGTCTTCGACGGAGCCGTCAGCCCCGAAGGCACCGAGGGCGCGGTGGTGTCCTGTGACGGCGCACCCGCGGAGATGGTCCCCGCGTTGAACGTGGAGGTGCCCGCGGGGAAGAAGTAGTTGAGCCCCCCGTTGTTGTCCCACGTGCCGCTGCCGTTGTTGAAGACGGCCTCCAGCTGCGTGGCCGAGCCCAGGCTCACCGTGTACTTCGCGTAGCCCGAGACCTCCGCCGTCGCCATGGCCACGCCCGGCGACGTCGTCCACGTGCCGCCCGCCGGACGGTAGTGGAGGTAGGGCGTGGCATAGCCCTTCTTGTAATAGACGGTCACCGTGTTGCCCGTGCTGGTGGTGACGGAGAGCGCGGTGCTCGCCGCGGACGTGTTGCCCGCCGCGTCGCGCGCCCTCACCGTGTAGCTGTAGGCCGTGTTGGAGGACAGCCCGCTGTCCGTGTAGCTCGTGGACGTGGGCGTGCCCACCTGTGTGCCATTGCGGAACACCAGGTAGCCCGTCACGCCGACGTTGTCCGTGGACGCGGTCCAGCTCAGTGACACCGTCGTCGCGGACTTCGACGGTGACGTCAGCCCCATGGGCACCGACGGCGCCGAGGTGTCGCTCACCGGAGCGCCCGCCGTGATGACGCCCGCGTTGAACGTGGAGGTGCCGGTAGGGAACAGGTAGTTGCCGCCGTTGTTGTTGTCCCACGTCCCGCTGCCGTTGTTGAACACGGCCTCCAACTGCTGCACGGAGCCCAGGTTCACCGTGTACTTCGCGTAGCCCGTCACCTCCGCGTCCGGCATCAGCACGCCGGGTGGAGTCGTCCACGTGCCACCCGCCGGGCGGTAGTGGATGTACGGCGTGGCGAAGCCCTTCTTGTAATAGACCGTCGTCGTGTACCCCAGTCCGGTGGTGACGGAGAGCGCGGCGCTGGCCACGGAGGTATTCCCCGCCGCGTCGCGAGCCTTCACGGTGTAGCTGTACGTCGTGCTCGAGGACAGCCCCGTGTCCGTGTACGTCGTCACCGTGGGCGCGGCCACCTGCGTGCCATTGCGGAACACCAGGTAGTCACTCACGCCGTAGTTGTCCGTGGCGGCCGTCCAGCTCAGCACCACCGAGGAGCTGGTGACACCCGACGCGGAGAGCCCCGAGGGCGCCGACGGCGCCGTGGTGTCCGGGGGCAGGGTGGTGACAAAGAGCGCGCTGCTCGCGGCGGAGGTGTTGCCCGCAGCGTCCCGAGCCCTCACGGTGTAACTGTACGCCGTGCCCGCCGTGAGCCCGCTGTCCGTGTAGCTCGTCGTGGAAGGCGAGCCCACCTGCGTGCCATTGCGGAACACCTGGTAGCCCGTCACGCCGACGTTGTCCGTGGCGGCCGTCCACGTCAGCGTCACGGAGCGGTCCGTGCGCGTCGCCGCGAGCCCCGTGGGCACGGACGGAGCGGTCGTGTCCACGCGGAGGAACGGATAGGTGCCCGTCACCGAGCCGTTGAGGTCCTCGATGTACTTGCCGCCCTCCAGCCGGTACTTCCCGGCGCCCACGTAGACGGATTGGATCTCGCTCCGGGTGACGTTGCCGCGCGAGTCGGTGGCCTCGATGTAGTAGTCGAGCAGCTGGTCACGGTAGGCCCCGAGGTACACGTAGTAGAGGTCGCCAATCTCCTGCGCGGCCACCTTCTGCATCACCGGCAGGTGCGCCGGCTGCCACGCCACGCCGTTCATCACTGGCCGCAGCTCGCGGCGGCTGAGCGGGTAATCCACCCACGCGCCCACGCGCGACGGGTCGATTCCAGGCACGCCCGCGGCCTTCAGCGCCACCGGGTCATAGACGCGAGGCGTGTTGTCCAACGGGTCGATGCTCTTCGCCGTGTGCACACGCACGCGCGCCTTGATGCTGGTGATGCCGCTGACGTCGAACGCGTAGGTGTACAGCGCGAAGTTGTTGTCGAAGTGGTGCAGCGTCCACCCTTCGGACTTGTCCGTGTTGGCGCTGCCCGGGTTGTACGGCCAGCGCTGCGGCCACCAGACGGACGGGCCCGTGCGGTCCTGCGCCAGCCGGTCCTGCACGTACGGCTTGGAGAAGTAGAGCGACTGGTTGAAGGACAGCGTGGGCTTCACGTTGTCGTCCACGTTCTCGTCGTAGTAGCCGAAGCCGGAGTCCATGGCCGGCAGCAGGAAGTACCAGGCCAGCTCCGCGGGGTTCGCGCCGCCCGCCCAGTCATTCGCCGCGTCGCCCTTCACCGGGAAGGACAGCATCCACGGGTTGAGCTGGTTGCCCGCGTGAGTCACCTGCGAGTCCAGCGCCGTGGTGGGCTTCCAGTGGTTGGGGTGCGCGTCCAGCCAGACCTGCTCGGCCGTCTTCGCGTAGTTCATCGCGGCCTGGAGCAGCGCGAAGTTGCGCTCCAGATAGTGCCAGCCGTGCTCCAGCGACACCGTCATCCCCTCCTGCACGCCGCTCAGGTTCGTCTTGGGCGCCAGGTTGAGACCGGTGGCGGAGTTGAAGGCCGGGAACTGCCCCTTCCAGATGCCGAAGGGCAGCCGCCAGTGGTGCCACTGCGGGTCGGAAGACGAATCGCGCGTGTCCACCCACGAGCCGTCCTGCACGTGCACCACGTCCGTGGCGACGGGCGTGTTGTTGACCAGGTACTCGTCAATGCCCAGGCACTGCACGCCGCCGGTGCAGGTGACGGCGCGGCCGTTGAGCCACGTGTCGAGCGAACCCGCGCGCCCGCCGGAGTTGTCGCCGTCATGCGCGAGCACGAAGAACTGCTTCTGGGACACCAGCCCTTCGAAGTTGCGGAGGCCCACGACGTCCACGGTGGCCTGTCCCTCCCAGCCCTCCAGCCAGGAGCCGTTCTGGTTGACGGGGATGCCCACGACGCGCGACTCGGCGCCCGTGGCCGGGTCCACGTAGCGCACCCAGTGCGGCGTGGAGGCGAAGGGGTACTTGTTGCGGATGACCTGCTGCTCGTGCGCCATGGACTCGCTCACCCAGGCGCCCACGGTGCTGGTGTTCTGGAGGTCCGCGCGGTTGGGCGGCGACACCAGCGTGTCGGAGCCCGGGTCGTTGAGGAACGGGTAGTCCTTCAGCGTGCGGGAGAAGTGGTTGTCACCGATGACGGCCCACTTCACGCCCAGCTTCGCCAGCGTGGGGATGAGCCGCTCGCTGAAGCCCAGCTCCGTGGGGAAGAAGCCCTTGGAGGCCGTGAAGCCGCTGCCCAGGAAGTACGACTGGGACAGCGTGGCGCTCTGGTAGATGAGGTCCTTGAGGAAGTAGTCCGGCCCCACCAGCGGGCCCATGGAGTGGTGGCCCGTGAAGTGGATGAGGTCCAACGAGCGGTTGCCCGCGGGCGTGCGCAGGTTGGCGTAGCGATCCCTCCAGGGGGCGCCCCAGTTGGCGTTGTCGTAGCCGGACACGTTGCGGCGGGTGACCAGGTCGTTGACGTTGTTCACCACCGCGCCGGACATGGTGACGTGAACCTGCCCCGTGGAGGCATTGGCCTTCATGTCCGCGGCCACGTCCGGCGGCCAGTATTGATACGCGCCCACCTTCGCGTGGTGCGAGTAATACGTCACCAGGTCGTCGTGCGGCATGGGCGCGCCCGACGGCAGGAAATAGGTGTAGTTGGCCGGAGGTGACTGCTTTATCTGGATGACCTGTCCGTCATACGCGTAGCGGATGGGGCCACCCACCGGCGTCGCGTTGTATTGGGTCAGGTCGTAGTACGCCCAGAAGTTGGGCATGTGATTGTGATACACGTGCGCGGCGGCGATTTGAGCCTTTGCCGGCTGCGCGTGTAACAGGATGACGGCGAACACCGCGAGCAAGGCCAGTTGCGGCTGTCTTTTCATGGCGCGTCCTCACCGGACGAGAGGGGCCGTCCGGTGGGCGCTGCTTACTGGCGTTTGACTCAAGGTTTCCCATGTAAACTGGGAATGACAATCTGTAAACCGATACTGCGATGCGTCAGGCATTCGCGGACAAGCGGTCGTTGACAGGGGCCATGCGGGCCCGGACAGTCGGGCGCGCCATGGCCACCTATCCCGCGTCAGCCCGTGAAGCCTTTGTCCAATTGCGTACGCTTTCGGAGGCGCTGGCCCGGCCGGAAGAGCGCGCGCGGGCGCTGGCGGAGCTGCGCGAATTGGCGGAGCTGTCGCGCGACCAGCCCGAGGGTGCGCCGCTGCGGTTGGCGTCGGTGGTGGTGGCGGTGGGCGCGTCCCAGGAGCGGCTGGAGTTGTTGATTCCGCCGTCCATCTTCGCGCCCGAGGCGTGGGCGTTCACGTTCCTGGAGGGGCTCCTGAAGGTCCCGCTGGACGAGTACGCCGGCAAGCAGCTGGTGGAGGTGGGCTCCGGCTCCGGGTGGATCTGCATCGCGCTGGCGAAGTTCACGGGGCTCGCGCGCATCCGGGGGCTGGACCTGAACCCGCAGGCCCCGGCGGTGGGGCTGTGCAACGCATGGCTCAACGGCGACGAGGCGCTGGTGTCGCGGCTGTCCTTTGGCGAGAGCGACCTGCTGCTCGGCCTGCCGCAGAAGCCGGAGTGGGACTTCATCGTCGGGTGCATCCCGCAGGTGCTGCGGAGTGATGACCTGCCCGCGGAGCTGGCGCAGGCGGATGAGCAGGCGCTGCTGGACCTGTCCAACTACACCTCGTTGCAGAACGTCTACGAGGACCACTTCGGCCTGGGGCTCATCGCGCGCCTGCTCAACGAGGCGCCGGAGCGGCTGCTGCCCGGGGGCCGGCTGCTCTTGAACCTGGCGGGCCGTCCGGGCCGGGCCATCATCGCGCGGATGTTCACCCGGCGCGGCTTCACCACCCGCGTGCGCGTGGCCCGGCGGGTGATGCAGGCGGCGGACACGGACATCCGCCCGCTGGTGTCACTGGAGCAGCGCACCGGGCGGGAGTTCGAGTTCTTCATGGAGGCCCACAGCCCGGAGCCCCTGCGCGCGGCGACGGCGCTGGGCTGGCTGCAGTCGGGCCACCCCATCTGGCACGAGGTGGCGGTGTGGGAGGCCCAGCTGTCGCTGCCCCGGGAGACGCTGGCCCTGCGCGCCGCGCTGCGCTCGCTGGGCATCGCGGCGCTCCAGGAGGAGCTGGACCTGGGAGCGGCGTCCGCGGAGCAGCTGGGCTTCGTCACGGCGCTGGCGGAGCGGCTGTCGCAGGCGCCCTTCCTGCCCTACGCGCACGAGGCCGGCGACGCGTCCTTCCGCAGGCTGGTGGCCCGCTACCTGGACCGCCACTTCGGCCTGAGGCTGTCGGAGGACTCGCTGTTCGTCGCGCCCGAGCGCGAGCAGGCCGTCTATTCCTTCCTGCTCGCCACGTGCGACCCCGGGGACACGGTGCTGGTGTCGCGCAGCCTGCACCCGCTCTACGCGCGCGCCCTGGACAAGGCGGGCGTGCGCGCCACCGTGACGCACAACACGCTGGGGGAGATCCGCCGCCTGCTGAGCGCCTTCGACGTGAAGGCCGTGCTCCTGACGGTGGAGCCGGGCGAGCGCACCAACCTGGCGGTGCTGCGCGACATCGTGGCGGAGGCCTCGCGGCGGGGCATCTGGGTGGTGCTGGACGAGAGCGCCTTCTTCAACATCACCGGCGACGTGGAGCCGCGCACCCTCTTCGAGTTCCTCGCGCGGACGCAGCACGCGCCCAACCTGGTCATCCTGTACGGCCTCATCAAGAACGCGGTGTGGCCAGACCTGGAACTGACGTTGCTGTTGCCCGTGCCGGAGCCGCTGCGCGCGGACCTGGAGGTGGCGGCGGAGGTGACCTACTCGCGCATCAGCGTGCTGGCGGAGTGGTTCTACGAGCGCACCTTCTCGGAGCTGCTCGCCTTCCGCATGGCCTTCGCGGAGCCGGTGCCGCCCTCGCCGCACCGTGCGCCGGAGGTGCCGCTGCCGCGCTCGAACCGCATCGCGAGGCTGTCGGAGCTGCCCGCGTTCGCGCCCAGGTTCTTCCGCGAGGACGACCCGGAGCTCGTGCGCCTGGACTACGGCGAGAACGAAGGCCCCATGCCGCTGCCGTTGGTGGAGGGGCTCATCGCGGCGGGCGTCGCACCGCGCGCGGACGGAGCGCAGACGGGGCTGGCGGAGGCCGTGGCGGCCTTCCTGCTGGAGACGCGAGGGGCCCGCTATGTCCCCGAGGACGTCGTGGTGGCGCCCGGCGTCTGGCCGCTCATGCACCACCTGGGCGTGGCGCTGCGCCAGCGGTTGGGCCGGATGCCGCGCGTGTTCCTGGTGACGCCCTGTTACGGAGTGCTCGCGCCCACGTTCCTCGCGGCGGGGTGCGAGGTGGAGTCCGGCCCGCTGGGCACGCTGCTGTCGCGCCGCGCGCGGGGGGCGACTCCGGACGCGGTGGTGCTGTCGCAGCCGGCGAACCCCACGGGGCACTACCTGTCGCACGAGGAGTTGATGGCGCTGGCGACGTTCGTGGTGGAGCAGCGCTGCCTCTGGATCTCGGATGAAATCTTCGGATTGGTGAACCTCACCAACCCCACGGCGGAGACGGTGCACAGCCCGGTGACGCTGGAGGGTGCGGTGCCCGGCATTGGCGCGCGGACGGTGCTGTTGGGCGGACTGTCGAAGGAGTTCGCGGCGGGGGGCCTGCGCGTGGGGTGGGTGGCCACGAAGGACCGGGCGCTGGTGACTGCGCTGCGCGACAGCGCCCCGGGCGTACTGCACACGCCCACCGCGCGCGCGGCGGCGTACCTGTACGCGGCCCATGCGCGAGGACCGGACGGGCAGCTGCTCTACGCCGCGCGGCACAAGGCGCTGAGGAACTACCTGGCGAGGATGCGGCGCGACCTCGCGGAGAAGCGCGCGCTGGTGGCGGAGGCGCTGCCGGACGATGGCCGCGCGGAGGCCACGGAGGCGGGGGGCTTGTTCCTCGCGCCGCCGATGACGGCCTGGCTGGGACGCTCGGTGGATGGGGTGAAGCTCACGCCGGAGAACCTGCCGCGCGTCGTCTACGAGCACACGCACGTGGTGCTCAACGGCGGCGCGTGGTGCGGCGACCCGGAGCGCGTGCGCGCGGTGTTCTCCATTCCCCGGGAGAAGCTGTTGAAGGCCCGCGACCGCCTGCGGGCCTTCGGTCAGAGGCTGCGCTGACGGACCGGCGCGGCTTCAAGGGATGACCCCGGCGGCGGGCCGGAGCGATCCAAACCTGTCCGACAGTCGGACGGGTTTCCGCCGCCCGGGCGAGGCGGACGCTCCCGGCCGAGCCGTTCCAAACCTGTCCGACAGTCGGACAAGCTTCAGCCGCCGGGACAAAGTGGGCGCCGCCCGGCCCCAGCTTCAGGCCCGTTCGATAGTCCGACAGGTTTGCGCCGCCCGGGCAAAGCGGGAGCCCCCAGGCCGCGCCGTTTCAAACGTGTCCGACAGTCGGACAGGTTTCTGCTGCCGGGCGAAGCGGACGCCTCCGGGCCGCGCGGTTCCGAACCTGTCCGACAGTCGGACAGGTTTCTGCTGCCGGGCGAAGCGGACGCCTCCGGGCCGCGCGGTTCCGAACCTGTCCGACAGTCGGACAGGTTTCCCAGGCTCGGATGGAAAGGGGGGGCGTCCCGACCACGCAGTTCCAAACGCGTCCGACAGCCCGACAGGTTTCAGCCGCACGAAAGCGGGCCTCATCCGCCACGCGGTTCCGAACCTGTCCGACAGTCGGACAAGTTTCCGCCGCCCGGCATGAACGGGCGGCTCCCGCGGCGCCTTCCGGACCATGTCCAACAGTCCGACAGTCGGACAGGTTTCCGAGGCCCGGGTGGAAATGGGGGCGTCCAGCGCCGCGCCGTTTCAAACTTGTCCGACAGGTTTCCGTGACCCGGACGAAGCGGGCGCCTCCGGGCCGCGACGGCCCAGACGTGTCCGACAGTCGAACAGTCGGACAGGTTTCCGTGACCCGGACGAAGCGGGCGCCTCCGGGCCGCGACGGCCCAGACGTGTCCGACAGTCGGACAGGTTTCCGCGGCCCAGAGGGAAACGGGCGCGTTCCGGCCGCGACGGCCCAGACGTGTCCGACAGTCGGACAGTCGGACAGTCGGACAGGTTTCCGCCTTCCGGAGGCGGACGCCTTCCGACCGCGCCGTTCCGAGCTTGTCCGACAGTCGGACAGGCTTCGGTCACCCGGACGAAACGGGCCGCTCCCAGCCGCGCCGTTCCGAACTTGTCCGACAGGTTTCGGCCGGCTGGACGAGGTGGGCGGCTCCCGGCCGTGCCTTTTCAAACCTGTCCGACAGTCGGACAGGTTTTGGCTGTGCGCCGCCGGCAGGGGCGTCTCCGGAGGGTTCTCGTGTTCTCATCCCTTTGGAGGGGGCGCATGCCCGAGGGTTGCGAGCCCGCGGTCACCGGCTGAGGCGACGCGGACCCGGGACCGTTCCTCTACACTGCGCCGGCCCATGATCCGCTCCCTCGCCGTCCTCCTCTGCTGTCTGCCTGCCGGCGCGCTCGCGGCCTCCGAGTCCTGGCTCGTGACGACCGACCTGTGGGGCAACCCTGCCTACCAACTCCTCACGCTGGAGCGCGACGGGAAGCGCCTCTCCGGTGAACTGGACGGCGATGCGCTGAAGGGGGAGCGCACGGGCAACGCCATCCACTTCGTCGTCACGGACTCGCGCCAGAAGACCTACGTCTTCGACGGCAAGGTGAGCGGTGAATCGCTGCGCGGCACCGCCGACTACCCGGACAGCAACAACCCGAAGACGCGGGTGTCCCATGCCTTCACGGGCCGGTTATTGCCCTCTCGCCCCACGGGCGGTCCTCGCGTGCATGACTTCACGCCCACCTCCTGGTCCAACGAGTTCACCGCGCACCGTGCGCCGGTGCTGACCGTCTGGCCGGGCGACACGGTGCGTACCTCGACGCTCGACTCTGGCGGCATGGACTCGAAGGGCGTCACCCGCGCCCTCTTCGGCAACCCGCAGACGGGGCCCTTCTTCATCGCCACCGCGAACCCGGGCGACACGCTGGCCATCCGCATCCGCCGGCTCACGTTGAACCGCACGTTCGCGGACAGTCTGGATGGCATCGTGGGCCGGGCCCTCACGCCGGGCCTCGCCGCGAAGGCGACGGAGCTGGGCAAGCCCGTGCGCTGGAAGCTCGACCCCGAGCGCGGCGTCGCGTCCCCGGAGTACCCGACGGAGCGCCTGAAGGCCTTCACCGTGCCGCTGCGGCCCATGCTGGGCGGTCTGGCCGTGGCGCCCGGCTTCGGATCCGCGCCGCTGTCCACCGGAGACACGGGCCGCTACGGCGGCAACATGGACTTCAATGAGGTCGTGGAGGGCAACACCGTCTACCTGCCCGTGGCGCAGCCCGGAGCGCTCCTGTACCTGGGCGACGCGCACGCCGCGCAGGGCGACGGCGAGACGTCGCAGTACGCCCTGGAGACCTCCATGGACGTCGAGTTCACCGTGGACGTCCTGCACGGCAAGCCGCCGCCCTCCACGCCTCGCGTGGAGTCCCTCACGCACCTGATGGCGCTGGGGCAGGGCGGCTCACTGGACGACGCCCTGCGCTCCGCGACGCAAGGGCTGACGCAGTGGCTGGAGCAGGACTACGGGCTCACCCTGTCGGAGAGCGCGCAGGTGCTGGGCAGCTCCGTCCAGTACGTCGTCGCGAACCTCGCCGGGCGCAGCGTGGGCGTCGCCGCGAAGCTGGACAAGGCCCGGCTCCAGGCCCTCCGCCCCTCGGTGAAGTGAGCTGTAGTCCCGGGTGTGCCCGCGGCCCCGGAAAATGGGGCGGAAATGCCGTGTCGATTCCGCGGCCCCTCGTTCGACGTGGAGATGAACCCTCCCGGTCACCCGGGAGCACTTCTTCCATCGAATTGGGAGCCTCCCATGGCCAGCAAGATCGCAATCGCCGTCCTCGTCATCGTCGTCGCACTGGGCGCCTTCGTCGCCACCCGCCCGGACCACTTCCGCATCGAGCGCAACGCGCACGTGGGCGCGCCCCCGGCCACCGTCTTCGCGCTGATCAACGACCTGCACCGGTTCGACACGTGGAACCCGTTCCGCTCCGAGCCCGCGCCCGGCGTGACGAAGTCCTTCGACGGGCCCAACGAAGGACCGGGCGCCAGCTTCGCCTATGCCGGCGGTGAGTCCGGGGATGGACGCATGACCATCGTGGAGAGCCAGCCCGGCGCGCGCGTCGTCATCAAGCTGGAGTTCGTCAAGCCGTTCGAAGCCACGAACCAGGCCACCTTCACGCTCACGCCGGAGAACGGCGGCACCCGCGTGAGCTGGGCGATGGAGGGCGAGAACACCCTGATGGGCAAGGTGATGTCGCTCGTCGTGAACATGGACACGATGCTCGGCAAGGAGTTCGAGCGGGGCCTCGCGAACCTGGACGCCGTCGCGCGAGGCGCCACCCCGCCCTCCAGCGCGAGCGCCCAGGCCGACGCGGCGACGCCCGCCCCGGCGCTCTGAAACGCAACGCCTCAGTCCTCCAGCGCCCGGTAGGCGCCCTTGGAGAACTCCAGGGCCAGGGCCTCGTCGTCGGGGCCCTGCGCCCGTCGCTGCATCAGCAGGATGGCCGTCAGGTCCTGCCGGGGGTCGATGAAGAACGTCGGGCCGTAGCCGCCGGCCCAGCCGTAGCGCCCGGCGGTGGGGGAGATGCCATCCGGCTTCGTGCACACGGCTCCGCCGAAGCCCCATCCGGACGCATCCCAGAAGCCGGGGAAGAAGGGCGAGGCGGCCTTCTGCTCCTCCGGAATCTGATCCGTCAGCAGCTCCTGGACGCTCGCGGAGGACAGCAGGCGGGTGTTCCCGGCCTGTCCTCCGCCCAGCAGCATCCGGCAGAAGGCGAGGAGATCATCGGCCGTGGACACGAGCCCTCCCTGGCCTCCTCCCGACAGAAACGCGGGAGGCCGCGACCAGAAGCTGTCCGCCGGTGTGTCCCACGCCTCCAGCCTCCCCGTGGCGTCGTCGCGCGCATAGGCCGTCGTGAGCCGGTCGAGCTTCTCCGCGGGCACGGTGAACGCCGTGTCCTTCATGCCCAGCGGGACGAAGAGCCGCTCGCGCAGGAAGTCGTCGAAGCGCATGCCCGAGGCCCGTGCGACGAGCACGCCCAGGACCTCGTAGCCGGTGTGATAGAGCCACCGCTCTCCCGGCTGATGCATGAGCGGCAGCGCGCCCAGCCGACGCATGAATTCGTCGGGCGGATCCGTGATCGCGTCGAAGCCGGGCGCCACCCGGGCTTCGCTCATGGCCCGCTGGATGGGATGCGTGCCGGGCGGCGCCATCACCGCGCCCAGCCCCCAGCGCAGCGTGAGCAGGTCCCGCACGGTGATGGCGCGCTTCGCGGGAACGGTGTCATCGAGCGGGCCGCCGGGAGTGCGCAGGACGCGGCGGTCCGCCAGCTCCGGCAGCCACGGGTCGACGGCGCCGTCGAGCGGGAGCTTCCCGTCCTCCACGAGCATCAGCGTGGCCACCGCCGTGATGGGCTTGGCCATGGACGCGAGCCGGAAGAGGCTGTCCCGCCGCATGGGCGGACCGGAGGGGGTAAGGCCCTGCGTGCCCAGCACGTCGACGTGCACGGTGTCTTCGCGAGCGACCAGGGCGACGACACCGGGCAGGTCACCGTGTTCGACGTGGCCGCGCAGGGTGGAGGTCATGTCGGCGAGCCGTGACGGGGAAAGCGCGGCGGAGCGTGGGTGCATGGCCTTGAGTCTAGATCCGCGACGCCGGACGCGAGTCCCAATGCGTGGGGGCAGGCCGGCGCTTCAGCGCTTCGCGAGGATGAAGGCGGTGACGGAATAGCGCTGGTGGCCCTGGGCCTCGGACGTCCATTCCGTCACGCGGTGCGGGGCACCCCTCGCGCGGAAGATGAACACCGAGTTGAAGAGCGGCGGGACGCGCATCATGTCCGCGTCCACTTCGGGATGCCGGAAGGTGAGGACGCCGCCGAAGCGGTCCTCCCACGGGCGCGTGAAGTTGTAGACGACGGCGAGCCCTTCCTCGTCCGTGTCCCGGTGCTCCGGGAAGAACTCGCCCACCTCCATGCGCGACACCTGCACCTGCCGCGTCTCCAGCGGCTCGGGCCAGCCCACCAGCGCGGCGTGGAAGGCCGCGCCGTCCGCGCTCTGAAGCCACGCGCAGAAGTCCGTCAGGGCGGAGGACTCTTGTTGATGCAGCGGC
Organism: Corallococcus sp. CA054B; assembly: GCF_003611625.1. Classification (NCBI taxonomy): domain Bacteria; kingdom Pseudomonadati; phylum Myxococcota; class Myxococcia; order Myxococcales; family Myxococcaceae; genus Corallococcus; species Corallococcus sp. CA054B. The sequence goes on along the minus strand of NZ_RAVY01000038.1, from coordinate 17,343 downwards.
GCGATGTGCAGCGGATAGGGCCCGTGGTGGTGGCGCACGAAGCGCGCGTCTCGCAGGGCCTGGTGCAGGGCCTCGGCGCGCTCGGGGAAGAGGGCGTCCGTGAGGCAGAGGTGCGGCACCCGTCCGCCTTCGATGAACTCCCGGCGGAGCGTGGCGTGCAGGGCTTCCGAGACGGAGGCCAGGCGCGTCCACGCGGTCGCGGACGCCGGGAACACCTCCGGCTTCGGGGCCGGGACGGGGCCGAAGATGCTGTCGGCGTAGTCCGTGATGAAGAACCCGCTCGGGCGCTCAGGCCTTGGAGACGAGGTAGCTGGCGAGCCGGGTGATGACTTTGCCGTCGCGCGGATCATCGAAGAAGGAGATGGCGGGAGTGGGGTTGAACTCAAGCGCCACGAAGGCGCCGTCAGGCGTACGCCGCAGGTCCACCGCCGTGAAGACCATGCCCAGCGCTCTGGCGCCCTTGAGACACACCGCCCAGGCCTCCTTCGGCAGGCGGGCGGGCTTCACCCGGTGCAGGTTCTGCCTCGCGTCCACCACGCCGTCCGTGGGGATGTGGAAGGCGGACACGGGCTCTCCGTCGAGCACGTAGGCGCGGAACTCGTCGCCCTGGATCTGCTCCTGGAACAGCACCGGGCAGTTGGCGAGCAGCTGGAGTCGTTCCTCGGTGAGGTCCGCCTCCTCCACCTTGCGCACCAGCGCGCCGCCGCTCAGGGGCTTGTAGATGACGGCCCCGTGGCGCGCGACGAACTCGCGCACCGCGTCCGGCGAGGCGGTGGCCAGGGTGCTGGGGACGGGAATGCGGTGGCGGCGCAGCAGGGCCAGCTGTTGCAGCTTCAGGTAGTGCAGCTCCACCGCCTCCAGCGGGTTGACGAACGAGCCGCCGCGCCGGTGGAGCGAACGCAGCACCGAGTGGAGGAACGACTGGCGCTCCCGCTCCGCCAGGTACTGCTCCTGCCAGCGCGGGAAGTTGCGCTCGGACAGGGCCTCGGCCTCGGGGACCGGGAGCGAGAGGCGCACGAGCTTGAGGTAGAACGAGCGCAGGTCGCTGAGACACTCCCCGTCCCAGTGCACATCGCCGTCCTCCCAGCTCAACGCGGCGGAGTCCGGGACCCGGTCCGTTTCCAGGACGATGGCTCGCGCACGCCGCCGCTCCACCGCTTCCGCGACGAAGCGGGTGGCGTCATCCGAGCGCGAGCCGATGACCACGACCTTCTTGCGAGACGTCATGGGGTCCCTGACTTCGCCCGCCCGGTGTTCAGACCGGGCTGTCCATCTTGACCTTCACGATGCCGCCATCCAGCGGCTTGAGGTCCGGGAGCTTCGAGCCACGCGTGGGGTCATCCATCATGACCTTCACCATGCCGCCGCCCGGCGTAGTGAAGTCCGGCAGCTTCAAGCCACCGGTCGGATCATCCATGCGGATCTTCACCCGGCCGCCGTCCGGCGGAGTGAAGTTCGGGAGCTTCGAGCCGCGGGTGGGGTCGTCCATCATGACCTTCACCATGCAGCTGTCCTTCGGCGGCTTGAGGCCGACGCCGTCGCCCACGAACTGGTCCGCGAGCTCACGGGCCTTCGGGGTCAACTTGACCTTCTCGAAGGCGTCACGCACCTGGGTCTTCTGCTGGGGGCTCAGCTGGTTCGCGTCAGCGCCCTGGAGCGCCTTCTTGAGAGCCGGGGCGCCCACGGCCTTGCCAGCCGTGCTGGCGGTCTTCAGGGCGGTCCGCAGCGACGAGACGAAGCCCGTGGGGGATTTGATCTGGGTCATGAAGATTCCTTTGGAAAGGTTATCGGCATGCCTGATCAGGAGTTGCTTGATTCTCTGAGGATGAGAGCCCCGGTAGAGCATGGGGCTGCCTGGCTGGCCGCCGTCTTCCTTCGGGACGTGGGCGACCCAACCCTTGAAGACAAGGGGAGGTGACACCATGGCGCACCGAGACGACGGACTGCTGGTGCGAGCGCTCGCCGAGTCCGTGCGGCCGCTCCAGGGGACGCGGGAGGACTTCGGGCCCCTGATGGACCTGGTGGGGGACGCGACATGCGTGCTGATTGGGGAAGCGACCCACGGCACGCACGAGTTCTACCGGCTGCGCGCGCTGCTGACGCGGAGGCTCATCGAGGAGAGGGGCTTCAACGCCGTCGCGGTGGAGGCGGACTGGCCGGACGCGTACCGAATCAACCGCTACGTGCGGGCCATGGGCACCGACGCGGACGCGGTGGAGTCGCTCTCCGACTTCCAGCGCTTCCCCGCGTGGATGTGGCGCAACGCGGACGTGCTGGACTTCGCGGGCTGGCTGCGGACCCACAACGACCGCCACTCCGCGCGGGAGAAGGTCGGGTTCTACGGGCTGGACCTCTACAGCCTCCACGCCTCCATGGGCGCGGTGCTGAAGTACCTGGACCGGACGGATCCCGAGGCCGCGAAGCGCGCCCGGTACCGCTACGCGTGCTTCGAGCACTTCGGCGAGGACCCGAAGGACTACGGCCACGCGACGTCGCTGGGCCTGTCGGAGGATTGCGAGCGGCAGGTCGTCGACCAGCTCCGCGAGCTGCAACGGGAGCGCGAGGCCCTGCTGCGCCGGGATGGATTCATCGCGGAGGACTCGCAGTTCGAGGCGGAGCAGAACGCGCGGGTCGTCCAGAACGCGGAGGAGTACTACCGCTCCATGTTCCATGGACGCATCTCGTCCTGGAACCTGCGCGACACGCACATGGCGGACACGCTGGATGCGCTGATGGGCTTCCTGAAGCGCCGGCTGGGGGCCGCCCGGATCGTCGTCTGGGCGCACAACTCGCACGTCGGGGACGCGCGCGCGACGCAGATGGGGGAGTCGGGCGAGGTGAACCTGGGCCAGCTGACGCGCCAGCGGCACCCGCGAGCGACGCGGCTCATCGGCTTCAGCACGTACCGGGGCACGGTCACCGCGGCCTCCAACTGGGGTGGGACCGCCGAGCGCAAGCAGGTCCGCCACGGGCTCGCGGGCAGCTGCGAGTCCCTCTTCCATCAGGTCGGCCTGCCGGGCTTCCTGCTGGACCTCCGTGAGCTGGGAGAGGCCGCCGGAGCACTCCGCGAGCGGCGCCTGCAGCGGGCCATCGGCGTCATCTACCGGCCCGAGACGGAGCGCAGGAGCCACTACTTCCACACGCGGCTGCCGGAGCAGTTCGACGCGATGTTGCACATCGACGAGACGCGCGCGCTCGAGCCGCTGGAGCGCACCGCCGGATGGGAGCGCGGTGAGGCACCGGAGACCTATCCGACGGGCCTGTAGTCGCCAGGAATCGCGGCTACCTCCGGGGCCGGCTGGACGCCTTGCGGGTGGCCGCCGCCTTGCGGGCGGACGTCTTGCGAGCGGTGGCCGTGCGCTGGCGTGAGGCGCTCTTCGCCTGGGCGGACAGGGCCTGCTTGGAAGCCGCCTGACGGCCCTCCCGCTTGAGCGCGCCCTGCGTGGCCTTGCTCCGCTTCTTCGACGGTGCCCGGGGCTTGCGCTCCTGTTGCCCCACCTCCAGGTCCTGCTTCGCCGAGCGCCGTGTGCGCGCGGAGGCCTGCTTCTCCGTGGGAGGCTTCAGCGGGACGCCCGCGCGACGCGCCTTCGACAATCCAATCGCGATGGCCTGCTTCGAAGAGCGTGCCCCATGCTCGCCTTCGCGGATGTGCTCCAGTTCCTCGTGCACGAACCCACCCGCGGCGGTGCTGGGGCTCTTGCCCTCGCGCAGGTCCTTCTTCGCTCGTGCAACGGTCGCCTTGTCGGGCATGGCTTCCTCCCATTCGGGTTACGGTCCTGGCCCAAAGGTGCGGACGCTCCGCGCCCAGGCAAGCCGTGCCCCGTGTCCGGAGGGAGCCCCATGCGGTGGTGGTGCCTCATGCTGTTGCTTGCTTCCTGTTCGGCGCACCGGTCCTCCGGTGGCGGCGCGCCTGACGAAGCGAACGCGCGGGACCTGCGCGCCCGCATCCACGAGGCCCGGGGCGAAGCAGCCGCCGAGTCCCGGCAGTGGAGCATGGCGGCGGCGTCGTTCGCGCTCGCTCGGGCCTCGCGGGATTCGCTCGCCGCGCAGTGGGGACAGGGCCAGGCGGTGGACCGCGCCTCCACGCTGCGCTGGTCGAAGCGCATCCAGGGCTCGGTGCTCGCCCTGGCGTTCACGCCGGATGGCCGCGTGCTGGCGTCCGGGCATTACGACTCCGTCGTCCGGCTCTGGGACGTGGAGCGCGGCGAGTTATTGGCGGAGCTGAAGGGCCACACGGCCGAGGTCCACGCCGTGGCCTTCTCGCCGGACGGCCGCTGGCTGGCTTCCGCGGGAAGACCCGGCGAGCTCCGGGTCTGGGATTGGCGCCAGGGCAAGCCGCACGCGGTGATTCCCGGCCACGCCGACGTCGTGCTCGGGCTGGCCTTTTCGCCCGACGGCAGGCGGCTGGCCTCCGGCGGCCTGGACAAGGCGGTCCGCGTCTGGGACTTCGAGACGGGCGCCGAGCAGCTGCGCTTCGAGCACGGCGACTACGTCATCGCCGTCGCCTTCGCTCCGGACGGCAGGCGGCTCTTGTCCACGAGCGCGGACCGGAGCGCGCGGCTCTGGGACCTGGAGTCGCGCAAGGAACTCCACCGTCTCGTGGGGCATGAAGAGAGGGTGGTGGCGGGCGCGTTCTCCTCGGACGGACAGCGCGTCATGACGGCGGCGGGCGACCGGACCGTGCGCTTCTGGGACGCCCGCTCGGGACAGCTCACCGACGTGTTCCGCAATGCATGTGACGTCTCCGTGGCCGCCATCGACAGCGGGTTCCAGCTCCTGGTCCAGGGCGGATGGGAAGGGCGCGTGCAGCTCGTCGATGGCCATGGGGGCGCGCTGCTGGAGCGGATGGATGCGCATCACGCCGCCGTGATGAGCGTGGCCTTGTCACCGGACGGGCGCACGTTCGCTTCGGGCGGGATGGACGGCGTCCTCGACGTGTGGCGCCGGCCGGGGGCTCCCGCGCAGGTGCTGCTTCGTGGGCCTGACGTCTGGGTGGAGGCGCTGGCGTTCTCCCAGGACCGCGAGCTGATGACAGGCAGTGAGGAAGGCTGGCGGCGGTGGCGCATCGCGGAGGGAAGGGAACTCCGTCCGGAAGTGGGAGGAGCGGAGTCCGCGGTGTCCCTGGCGGTGAGCCCGGATCGCGAGCGCATCGCGGTGGGCACGCTGAAGGGGAAGGCGCTCGTGCTGGACGCGCGTTCGGGGCGGGTGCTGCTGGAGCTGCCAGGGGCGAACGGCTCCGTGCGCGCGGTGGCCTTCAGCCCGGATGGGGCGCTCCTCGCGGTGGCGGGCGATCCGGACATCCAGCTCTGGTCCGTGTCCGACAGCAGGCCCGTGGGACTGCTCCAGGGACACACCGGCAGGGTCTGGGCCCTGGCCTTCGACAGCACGGGGCGCAGGCTCGCGTCGGGCAGCAAGGACACGACGGTGCGGACCTGGGACGTGGAGCGGCGTCAGCCCCTCTTGCGGCTCGACATGGGCGAGCCCGTGCGCGCCGTGGCCTTCACCCCGTCCGAACCCCACCTGGTGACGGCGGGAATGCGTCAGCCCCTGCGCGTCTGGGACGTGACGGAGGGCCGGCTGTTGAAGACGCTGGGCGAGAAGACCGTGGGCGTGCTCGCCCTGGCCATGTCGCCGGATGGCCGCTTCCTGGCCTCGTCGGGCATGGAGGCCGGGGTGAAGGTCTGGGGGCTGCCCTCCGGAGAACCGCTGGGGACGCTCACGGGCCAGCAGGGCTTCGTGGCGGCCCTGGCCTTCTCCCCGGACGGTGCGCTCCTCGTCTCCGCGGCCTCCGACCGGAAGCTCCAGCTGAACCGGTTCGACTCCGTGGCCCATCCGCCCCCGGCGGGGGCGGGCATCGACCAGCTCCTGCGCCGCTACGGGCTCGTCTGGGACGAGGCGCGGTTCCGCCTCACACCAGCCGCAGGAAGCGATTGAGGTCGCGGAACAGCCAGAGAGGGCTGCCGTGCCACACGGCCACCTCCAGCACCCCCGCCCAGACGACAAGCCCCATCCGCACCGCCGAGGGCCAGCGGGGAGCGCGCAGCACGCCCACGCACAGGGGCACCAGCAGCAGCGCGGACGCATGCCACCAGTGGCGCGTGTCGATGACCGCGAGCAACACCCCCAGCCCCACCGACGCGGTCACCAGTCCGTCCGACCCACGCCAGGACAGCGCCAGCACCACCGCGCTCAAGCCCATCACCAGGGCCACGGTGCCGGGCTCGCCCAGGATGGAAGGCGTCGCCGCATCCGTCTGGGCGGCCAGCGGCGCCATCCACAGGAACGTGCGCACGCAGAGGATCCCCGCCGCAGCGACCCCGAGCAGCGTGCCCCACGGCCACTGACGCACCGGCCGCGCATGCACCACGCGCCACAGCGCCACCACGCCCACCGCGATGAGGACGAGCGCCCGGTAATGCAGCAGCGCCGCGAGCGCCAACCAGCGCAGCGCCACCACCGGGCGGTCCTTCGCGAGCGCCGCCAACGCCAGCACCCCGCAGACGAGCCACGCGCCGTCGTACTGGCCATGGAGCGCCAGCCGCATCAGCGCCAGCCAGCAGAGGAGCCCCACCGCCCAGCGGCCTCCCGCCGGTTGCCCGTCCAACAGCCGCAGCGCCGCGTAGAGCGCCACGTGCGCGAAGACGAGCAGGTACAGCAGGCACACCTGCCCGAAGGTCTGGGGCGACATGGGCACCCACTCGCCCACGAGCGCCAGCGGCAGGAAGAGCACCAGCGCGCCGGGGGGATAGACGTACGGCACCTCCAGCCACTGGTCGATGGCTTGGCGGTACGGGACGCCCTCGCGAAGCTCGCCCAGCGGCGCGGTGTAGAGGGGCTGGAGTCCGCGATGCAGTCCCACCCAGACCACGTACGGATGGCGCACGTGGTCCGAGTAGCCCTCCTTCAGCGTCCCCAGCGACGTCACCCCGGACAGGGGAACGGCGGAGAGCACGAGGAGCGACAGCAGCGTGAGCAGGCCCCACCGCGCGGCGGGATGTCGTACGAGGATGCCGGGGCCTTCCATGACGTCAGACGCTGGAGGCCGCCACGCGCGCGCGCAGGTCCTGCTTGAGGCCCAATGAGAAGAGCACCAGGGTGAGCAGGTACACGGGCTCGATGAAGAAGAGCTGCGGACCGCCGAGGGACAGGCCGTGGGTCTTCTTCTCGAAGACGACGTGCGCGCCCACCACCATCGCGAAGCGGAACACCATCACGCCCACCGCGATGCCCGCGGCCGTGCCCGTGGGAAGCTGGGCCACCGCTTCCGCGGCGAGCAGCGTGGGCACCAGCGGCAGGGCCATGAGCAGGCCCGCGGTCCACTCCAGCGTCATGGCGTACACGGCCACCGCGGCCACCAGCAGGTGCGCGGCGGTCAGCGGCGTGCCGGGAATGCGCACCCAGCACAGCGGCACCAACAGGGCGAACGTGAAGAGGTAGGCCCCCACGAAGTGCACGGCGCGGCTGACACCATTCTCGTGCAGGGGCATCCAGACGCGCATCTTGTCGGCGAAGCTCATGGACCCCCACCGTAGGCCATCCGCGCGCGGGATGCCCTCTCCGTGTGAAACCCGGAAGGCCTCGGCGCATCAGGGGGGCGCAACCTGAATTGGAAGACGGGGTGGACCATGAGAATCCTTGTGACGGGCGCGACGGGCTACATCGGTGCGGCGGTCGTGGACGCGCTCAAGCATGCGGGGCATCAGGTGGTGGGGCTGGCGCGGTCGGATGAAGCGCGGAGCAAGCTCACCGCCAAGGGCATCCAGGCGGTGCAGGGCGACCTGAAGGACACGGCGAGCCTGACGGCCGCGGTGAAGGACGTGGACGCGGTCATCTGGACCGCGACGTCCAACGACAAGGACGTGGACACGCCGGCCGTGGCGGCGATGCTGGGCGCGCTCCAGGGCTCGAACAAGACGTTCCTCTACACGAGCGGCGTCTGGGTGCACGGCCACACGCAGGGCGTCGTCAACGAGGACGCGCCGCTGAACTCGACGCCCATCGTCGCGTGGCGGCCCGCGGTGGAGCAGCGCGCGCTGAGCACGCCGGGCGTGCGCGGCATCGTCGTTCGCCCGGGTGTCGTCTACGGGCAGGGCGCCGGCATCCCCGCCATGCTCACCGGCTCCGTGAAGGACAAGGGCTCCGTCACCTACGTGGGCACGGGGGAGAACCACTGGGCGGTGGTGTTCGTGGAGGACCTGGCGGACCTCTACGTGCGCGCCGTGGAGAGGGCGCCCGCGGGCAGCGTCTTCGTCGCCACCCAGGGGGCGGGCGTGAAGGTGAAGGACGCCGCGCAGGCCGCCAGTGAAGGCGCGGGCGTGGCCGGCAGGACGGTGGCGTGGCCCCTGGAGGAGGCCCGCAAGCAGTTCGGCCCGTTCGCGGACGCGCTGGCGTTGGATCAGCGCTTCACGTCCGAGAAGGCGGAGAAGCTCCTGGGCTGGGCGCCCAGGGGCCCGGGCCTCATCGAGGAACTGCGCACCGGCTCCTACGCGCACCGCTGAAGCGGCGGCTCAGGCGGAGGCGTTCAGCGCCGCGTTGTGCGCGTCACACGCGGCCTGCGCCAGCCGCGAGCCCACCGCGATGTAGAGGATCCAATCCGCGGGGTCGCTGTCCGTGAGCACCCGCAGCGCGACGAGCCCCCGCAGGCGCGCGTTGCCGACGATGGCGAGCTGCGGGACGTAGTCGCTGCGCGGCAGGGGCATGGCGTCCCCGGGGTCAGTTCCGGATCGCCTTGAGCACCTTGGCGATGAGGCCCGCGTCCGTCACGCGCTCGTACGTGAAGAGCTGTCCGTATACCGCGTGGTAGCGGAAGACCGTGAAGGGTCCCTCTTCGTCCCTGGCGTGCTCCGGCACGAGCACCGCGAAGCTCTCATCGCCCACGCCCACCATCTCGGTGCAGCGCAGGCGCTCCAGCTTCCCGGCCGGGTCGCGCAGGTTGTAGACGTCGTCGAGGCCGAAGCCGACGACGCCTTCGACTTCGGGCTCCTTGGGGAGGTACTTGCGCAGCACGCCCAGCACCTGCTCCAGGTACTGGCGGGCCGCCGGGGCGGTCGCCGGCAGCTCCTGGCGCTTCGCGTCCTCGCGGACCAGCGACACCAGCGTCGAATCCGGCAGGCGCGTGTCCGCGAGGATGGCCTCCAGCCCCTCAATGCCCGTGAACAGGGGGATGCTGTTGAAGTTCAGCGCGTGCTGGATCTGGTCCTCCACGTCGGACAGGGTCGCGTTGGGCGCACCGTAGGCCTTGAGGAAGGTGCGCGCCTTCTCCAGCGGAGGCGCGTTCTTGAGGGCCTCCATGCGTGCCTTGAGCTCTTCGAGGCGGGCGCTTGTCTTGGGATCGGCGGTCATCGGGAGTGTGCCTCAGGGACCAGGGAAGGCGGTCAATACCATCACCTGCGGCGGGGTGCCGTCGATGAGGCGCAGCCGGAGGTTGTAGCTGTTCGCGTTCGCGGGGACGGCCGTGCGGTTGCCCGCCGAGTCCACCGAGGCCGTGAACCCCTTGCCCACCGTCGTGCCGGGAGGCGCGGCGATGTTGAGGTGGTCGCTGTAGCCGTACATGGCCAGGTCCGTCTTGATGGTGTTCCAGTTGTCGGCCACGAACTTGTTGATGGTCGCGTCCATGGTCGCGTCGCTGGACCACTGGAAGGAGTTGTTCTCAATCTTGCCCCAGCCGTCGCCGGTGGTGACGCGGCTCTGGATGCTGCGCGTGCCCGGAGGCTGGCCCGCGGAGGAGTAGGGCAGCTGGGCCCCGTGCCGGTCGATGGTGTGCGCGTTGTGGGCCGCGCCGTGCGCCGCGTCGTTGGCGTTCACGTCGAGCTTGGGGCCGTTCGGGAGCACGTCGGCCAGCTGCTGCTCGCGGATGATGCCCCGGCGGAGGATCTCCGTCTGGGCCTGGTCCGCGCGCACCTTGGCGTTCTGCTGCGTCTCGATGGCGACCTTCTGCCCGGTCGACGGATCGAACCGGGTGTAGGGACTCGGGTCCGCGTCCCGGTTGAGCTCGGTCTGGGTCCGGGTCTGCGGGTCGTACGTGCGCTCCGAATACACGCGACGTCCCTCGGCCTGGCGGGCCTTGAACTGCGCCTTCGTCTCGTTCGCGGCCTGCGGGTTGTTGATGGCGGCGGTTTCCGCGGCCGTCATGGGCATCTGCGGGGGCGGCGTCACCTGGGCTCCGGTGTTCACCGTCGTGCCCACGCCCGCCCAGTCCGGCGTCGTGGAGGCCGGCGTGCCGTGCATGGCCACGGAGCCCACGCCCGGCGCCAGCGAGTCCAGCCGCTTCGCGTGGAACTCAATCTGGAACTCCACGTTGGCGATGTCGCGCTGGAGCGCCGCGCGCTCGGCGACGGTGGCCGCGGTGGGCTTGCCGCTCATGCCCGCGATGCTGTCGTCGATTCGCTTCTGCGCCGCCTCCAGGCCACCCAGGATGTTCTTGAGCTTCTGCACCTCCAGCTTGGACTCGAAGCCCTGCGTGCCGTAGCCCGGCGTGCGGGTGAGGGCCTGCTGGACGCGGTCCTTGAGCTGGCGGATCTGCCCGGTGGGCCCCTCGTACTTCTGGAGCAGGCGCGCCGTCTCCTGGTGCGCGGCGATGTCCGCGGGCGTGGCGTGCGGCCCCGCCTCGATGCGCACCTGGCCGTTGTCGTAGCGCACCTTCGTGGTGTTGCCCGGCAGGTCCGGGTTGCGCAGCACCGGGATTTCGCGCGGCTTGAGTAGCTCCTCGCCCTTGGCGATGCCGCCGCTGACGACGCCGCCCGTCACCGCGCCCACGGTGCCGTCCGTCACCGCGCGGGTGGCCACGCGGCCCACGCCCGTGAGCGCGCCGTCCTTCCACGTCTCGGACTGGGTGGCCGCGTCCATGGCGCCACCGGCCGCGCCGCCGTAGGCACCTTCCTTGATGCCCTGCTTGATGGCGGTGCGCACGGTGCCCTCCGCCGTCTCACGCACGGTCGTGCGGACCGCGGCCTCCGTGGCCTGGGTGGCCGCCGCGCGCGTGCCACCCGTGACGGCGGAAGCGCCCTTGCCGATGGGGATCACCGCCGTGCCGCCCTCCACGGCGCCGATGAGCGCCTGACGGCTCAGGTCCTGCGCTCCGGCCGCGCCGCCCTGGATGGCGGCGTACGTCGCCGCGCGCGTGGTGGCGCCCACCGCCGCGTACCCGGCGATGGCCAGGGGCGTGGCCGCGCCGCCCGTCGCGACGACGGCCACGGTGGTCGCGGCGACGACGGCCACGGTGGCCGTGGTCTCCGCCAGCGAGTCCTTGGCGGACTGGAGCGCCTTCACGTCCTCCGTGGCGTAGCCCGTCAGCGTGTCCGCGCGCTGGGTGTCACCCGTCGCGATGGCCCGGTCGGCGCGGTCCAGGTTGCGGTTGAGGATGTCGTTGTCCGACTCGCCCTTGGTGAGGTGCTGGATGCCGTCCAGCAGGTTCACGCCGAAGCCGGACTCGTTGGACTGGACCTCGCGCAGCCGCCGCACGCGCTCCTGCGCGGCGTTGGGGTCGTTGGGGTCGATGGCGCCCAGGTCGTAGTCCTGCTTGAGCAGCTCCAGCTCGTCGCGGCCGTCCAGCTCGCCGTCCAGCTCCGCGCGCAGGTCCTTGCCGTACTTCTGCTGGTAGGCGGCGGCGATGTCGTTCAGCTGGGCCTTGGACTTGCCGCTCAGCTCGGAGCGGATGGCGTCCTCGTCCGTGCCCATGCCATCCATGGCCAGGAACAGCCGCTCCGCGGAGGCCTCCGCCTGCCCCTTCGCGTCGTCCGCGGCGGGCGGGTTGAGCAGGCGCATCGTGACGTCCCGGTCGCCGCCGTCCCACTTCTGGATCTGGGCGTCCAGCGACTGACCCGTCTGCTTCTGGTACTCGGCCTTGATGGCGTTGATCTGCTCCGGCGTCTTGCCCTGGAGGATGTCGCGCACGCCGCTCTCGTCCGCGCCGAAGAAGCCGCCCATGGCCTCGCGCAGCCGGGCCGCGTCCGCCTGGGCCGGGTTGCCCTGCATCAGGCCGACGGCGCGGTCGTACTCCTCGGTGGACAGCTCGTCCTTGAGCTTCGCCTTCAGGCCCTCGTCCTGCGCGAGGAGGGCGCGCTGCTCCGGCGTGGCCCGCTCCAGGCGCTCGAAGATGCGGCCCTCGTCGGTGCCCCAGCCGGCCATGTCCTCTTCCAGGCCGGCCTTGAGCGCCTGGGTCTCCAGCGCGGTGGCCTCCGCGGGCGTGGACGCCTGACCCGCGCCGAGCATGCTCCGGGCGCGCTCCAACTGCGCGCCGTCCATCTCCCGGCCCATGCGGGCCAGCAGGACGTCCTCGGGCTTCTGGCCCGCCGGGGTGCCGCCGTTCATGTCCGCGTACTGCTGCGCGATGGCGTGGCGCTCCGCGGGGGAGCGCTTCTCCAAAATCTTCAGCATGTCCTCGTTGGAGCCGAAGAGGCCGTCCATCTCGGACTGGAGGTTGACCGCGTCGCTCCTGGCCGCATTGCCCTGGAGCAGGCCCTCCGCGCGCTGCAGGTCGGAGCCGCCCAGCTCGTCCCGGATCTTCTCATCCAGGTTCTTGCCGTAGTGGTCCTGGTAGCTCTGGCGGATCATCGCGATCTGCTCGGGCGTCTTGCCCTCGAGCGTCTTGAAGATCTTGTCCTCGTCGGTGCCCCACCCGGTCATGCCGCCGTCCATGGCCTCGCGCAGGGCGCTGGCGTCCTTGTCCGCCTGGGCCTGCGTGTACGCAGGCGCGGCCGGGGCGGGCGCGGGAGCAGGCGCCGGGGCCTGCGGGGCGGGCGGTGCCGGCGGACCGGCGACGGTGTTGCGCGTCGTCGCGACGTTCGCGGTCGGCGTCCCCAGCGACGGGCCGGTCCGGCCCTGGGGGCTCTCGAAGCTGGAGCGGTCGCGAGGCGCGGGCTTGGGCGCGGGAGGAGGCGGCGGAGGCGGCGGTGGAAGAGGCTTTGGGGCCGGCGGCTGCTGCGGGAGCGTGCGCGGAAGGCCGTTGTTACGAGGTCCGTCGATCGCCATCGTCTGTCTCCGAAGACTTCTCTGCCCTCGGTGGGTCCAATACTGGCGCCCTGGAACCGCGGCGTCCCCCGCCACCGGGTGCAATCCTTTTCATCATTATCGCATCCCCCCGCCTCCAGGTTGCCTGTTGAGCCGGGCGGGCCGGAATCCCAGGTAGGCACTGGCCTACACTGTGCGGGTGGCGCGCAGGCGGGGCGGGGTGAAGGACAGCTCGCGGACCTGGAGCCGGGAGGTGGTGAAGCCGTCGAAGCGCTTGGGGGCGTCCGGCGTGCCGGCACGGACGGCGACGTGGGACTCCACGTCCAGCTCCAGGCGGATGGGCCACAGCCGGTCCAGGGAGAGCAGGCAGCCGCCGTGGCCCTTCGCCTCGGTGTGCATGGAGGCTTCGCCCTTGACTCCCGGCGGTGGGCGGAGCGAGGCGGGGATGGGCTGGGGCGTGCGCGGCGTCTCCATCTGGAGGCGGAGGCCCACGGACTGGCCCTCCAGGCTGCGCAGCTCCACGCGCGTGTTCGCGCCGGTGAGGGCGCCGCTTCCCGCGCCCTTCTCCTCCCAGCGGGCCCCGACGCCCACGGGTTCGCCAGGCAGGAAGGTGCCCAGGTCCTTGAGCAGTCCGGCCATCTGCTGCATCTGGCCGCGCACGGGCGCGGAGAGGTCCGCGGGCAGCTTCCACTCGAAGCCGCTGGCGCGGCCGTTGGGGGCCACCTGGCCTTCGCCCTTCAGGCCGGGCAGGGGAGACAGCTGCGCGCGGGCCGCCTCCACGGTGCGCACGGGCGTGCGCGCGGCGACGAGCAGGTCCACCTCCTCCAGCGTGAAGCGGTAGCGCGCGCTGCCATCCGGGAGCACGCGCAAGACCTCCACGGCCATCACCATCTGCACCCCCGGCATCGCGGGGCCGGGCTTGCCGCGGCCCGCGTCGCGAAGCGTGGTGGTGGTCTCCGACCGCATGCCGATGCGCTGCACCCCGCCGAACAGGGGGCGCAGCAGGAGGGGCTTCTGGGGGGCCTGACCGCGATGCAGGACGTGCATGGACCGCGACTCTAGCCCCGCCGCGCCGCTTGTGAATCCGGGCGGTGAACGCTGGGGCCAGGTGGGAGCCGTGGATGTCTGCGATTGCGCCCCGGGGCCACTGTGCTCGTCGCGAAACACCGGGACTGTGTTGCTTTTGAATAACGGGAGATTCCAGGCAAAGCCAGACAGCGTCGTCTCGGTCTGTGAGTGTGTTTTTCCAGGGCGCGAGAACTTGCTTCCGAGGGGCGAAACACGTCGCGGAGACAGGATTGATTGTTTATAGGTGAGCAACCTCTGGATCGCCGTCGCGCTCATCACCCTGGCCTCGGCCTGGATGCTGTTCAACTGCATCCGCGCGCTGGGGAAGCTGGACCGCCCGGTGCGGCTCATCGGCCGGGACGGCATCCGCTTCCCGGATGGCGTGCTCATCGCCTGGGGGGACATGGAGGAGAACGTCTACTACGCCCAGTCCTACATGGGCCTGCCGATCCTCAAGATGGTGCAGATCAAGACCACGCTCGCGAAGCCCCGCGTGAAGAAGCTGCGGGTCGCCGCGCTCGCCATGGACAGCGACGAGTACATGGCGCTCTGCGACAGCTACAGCCAGGGCGGCGGGGCTCCCGCCGCGCGCTGACCCAAGGCCGCTGCGCGCTTCAGCGCAGCGGGGGACGCAGCACGAGCACGGGCCGGCGGCTCAGGGAAAGCACCTTGCGCGCCACCGACCCGAGCAGGGCTTCCCTCACGCCTCCGTGGCCGCGCGAGCCCAGGCAGAGCAGCTCCGCGTCCATCCGCTCCGCGGCCTGCACGAGCGCGAGCGCCACGTCCTCGCCGTGGAGGACCTCCAGCCGCGTGGTGACCTCCCGGACCTCCAGTCCCCTCGGCACGCGCTCCAGCAGGCGCTGCTTCAGGTCGCGGTGGAGCTCCGCGCCGGCGCGCTCGGGAATCACCGTCACCAGGTGCACCTCCGCGCCCGCGGGCGCCAGCGCGAAGGCGAAGGGAATGGTCTCGTCCGCGAGCGGCGACAGGTCCGTGGCCACCAGCAGCCGCCGCACCTGGGGCAGCGGCACCTCGCCCCGGGAGGCCGCGGGGCTCACCGGCACCACGGCCGCGGACATGGGCGCGAGCCGCAGGGCGTGGTGCGCCACCGAGGCCAGGTTGCCCAGGGCGTTGTGCGGGTGCGTGCCCACCACGAGCAGGTCCACCTCCTGCTCCCGGGCCAGGTCCACCAGGTGGTCCGCGGCGCGGCCCACCGCCATGCGCAGGTGCACGCGCGGCGCGACGCCCTGGCTCGTTTCCGCCAGCGCCGCCACCTCGCGGTGGAGCACCGCCTCGATGCGGGGCGCCACCTCATCCAGGTTCATGGGGGTGGGCAGTCCCAGGCGCCGGCACTGCTCGAAGGCGTAATAGACATGCCCCGCCAGCAGCTCGATGGGGCCGTCCGCGCCCAGCTCCTCCAGCCAGCGCCGGGCGGCCTCGCTGCCCCGTGAGCGGTCCACCCCGAACATCACCCGCAGGGGCCGCGCACCCGTGAGCCAGGCCTCGAAGGGGGCGGCGTCACGCACCCGCAGGAGCGGCACGGCGCAGTTGTTCGCGATGCGCTCCAGGCTGACGCCCGACCCCAGGCCGGCGGGCTCCTCGCGGGGCGTCCCCACCACCAGCAGCCGCGCCTCTTTCGCGTCGCAGAAGACGGCCAGGGCTCGCGAGGAGCCGCTCTCCAGCAGGGAGGACTCCACCCGCGCCCCCAGCGGCTCCAGCCGCCGGATCTCCTCGCGCAGCAGCGCCCGCAGGCCTTCGCGCACGGGCTCGGCCGCGACCCGGAGCTGATCCGGGTGGACCTGGTGGACGAGCCAGAGCGGCAGGCCCCGGCGGGCGGCGATTCGCGCGGCCACCTCCGCGGCCTGACGGGAACCTTCGGAGAGGTCGGTTGCGCAGAGGATGGCCATGGCTGGGCTCCGGACGGGGGGAAGGTGCCGCACCGGGGCGTTCCGGTGGGTGGGCTCGCGCTGGGAGCGCGCCCCGCTGTGGCTTCCAGGCCTCTTCAGGATGCGTGCCGTCCCCGCCCCACCTGCGTCCCCGGCCCGGCCCGCGCAAGGGTTGCGGCGCCTGGAGGCGCGGGCGCAAAAGCTGCGCGTCCCGGGGACCCGGCCCGCGTCCACCCTCTCGGCATGGGCTTCGCAACCCGGTGGGGCATCCCCTGGCGCAGGAGCGACCCGAGATGAGCCTCCCTGGTTGGCTGGACCCCGAGCGTGACCCCCGCGTGGCGCGCCGTGGCGAGCGGGCGGTGCCGCGATGAGCGCGGCGAATACCGGGGCGGCGGTGGCGGTGGCGCCGGAGCCGCGCTGGGGCCTCACCCAGCGGGAGGCCGAGGCGCGCCGGGTCCGGCACGGGCCCAACACCCTGACGCGCGAGCAGCCCCGCTCCGCGTGGCTCTTCCTGGGCCGCCAGTTCCGCTCCGGCATGGTGTGGCTGCTGCTGGGCGCGTGCGGCGTGGCGGCGCTCCTGGGCGAGGGCGCGGACGCGGTGGCCATCGCCACCATCGTGGTGCTCAACGCGCTGGTGGGCTTCCTCCAGGAGTACCGCGCGGACCGCGCCGTGCTGGCCCTTCGCGCGCTCACCGCTCCCAGCGCGCGGGTGCTGCGCGACGGCGTGAGCGCCGTGATACCGGCGTCCCAGGTGGTGCCGGGGGACGCGCTGGTGCTGGAGGCGGGGGACGTGGTGGCGGCGGACGCGCGGCTGCTGTCGGCGCATGCGCTGCTCACGCTGGAGGCGGCGCTCACCGGGGAGAGCACGCCGGTGGACAAGCAGGTGGGCGCGCTGCCGGACTCCACCCCGCTGGCGGAGCGCAAGGACCGCGTCTTCATGGGGACCTCCGTGGCGGCGGGCGCGGCGGTGGCGGAGGTGACGGCCACCGGCATGGACACGGAGTTGGGCCGCATCGCGCACCTGGTGCGCACGGCGCAGGAGCCCCAGACGCCGCTGCAACAGCGCCTGGAGGGCGTCACCCGCATGCTGCTGGTGCTGTGCGTGGCCGTGGGCGCGCTGGTGGCGGGCCTGGGGCTGGCGCGGGGACAGGCGGGGGTGGACCTGTTGCTCGCGGCGGTGGCGCTCGCGGTCGCGGCGGTGCCGGAGGGCCTGCCCACGGTGGTGACGCTCGCGCTCGCCGTGGGCGTGCAGCGCATGGTGAAGGGGCACGTGCTCGTGCGGCGGATGCAGGCGGTGGAGGCGCTGGGGGCCGCCACGGTCATCTGCACGGACAAGACGGGCACGCTCACCCAGGGAATCATGGAGGTGCGCGAGGTGTGGCCCCCGGAGGCCGCGCCGCGCGTGCTGGAGGTGGCGGCGGCGTGCTGCGACGCGGAGCTGGGG
>NZ_RAVY01000389.1:0-1548 GCF_003611625.1 Corallococcus sp. CA054B | reverse complement strand
CCTCGCCCCCTTCCGCCGGCTCTCCGGCCGCCCCTCTTCCGTCCAGCCCTGAACGCAGCGCGGGAGGCCGGGGCGCGATGCTGGTGGGCATTGGCATCCTGGCATCGCGCCTGATGGGGCTGGTGCGCGAGCGGGTCTTCGCGCACTACCTGGGCAACGCGGAGGCCGCCGCCGTCTTCAAGGCCGCGCTGCGCATCCCCAACTTCCTCCAGAACCTCTTTGGCGAAGGCGTGCTGTCGGGCTCCTTCATTCCCGTCTACGCCCAGCTGCTGGGCAAGAAGGACGCGGACGAGGCGGACCGGGTCGCGGGCGCGGTGTTCGGCCTCCTGGCCATGGCCACCGCCGTGATGGTGGCGCTGGGCATGCTGGCCACGCCGCTGTTCGTGGACCTCATCGCGCCGGGCTTCGAGGGCGGCGAGCGCGACCTGGCCGTGCGGCTGGTGCGCATCCTCTTCCCGGGCACGGGCTTCCTGGTGCTGAGCGCGTGGTGCCTGGGCATCCTCAACAGCCACCGGCGCTTCCTGCTGTCCTACCTGGCGCCCGTGGTGTGGAACGTCGTCATCATCGCCACGCTGCTGGTGGTGGGCAGCCTGCATGGCACGGCCGGGGGGCGCGCCGCGGAAGAGGCCGTGACGGAGTGGCTGGCCTACGGCGTGGTGCTGGGCAGCTTCCTCCAGTTCGCCGTGCAGGTGCCCACGGTGATGCGCCTCTTGGGCCACTTCCGCCCGGTGGTGTCGCTGGCCAGCGCCTCCGTGCGCCAGGTGCTGAAGAACTTCGGTCCGGTGGTGCTGGGGCGCGGCGTGGTGCAGTTCAGCGCGTGGGTGGACACCGCCTTCGCGTCGCTCATCTCCAACCGCGCGCTGTCGTCGCTGCTCTACGCGCAGACCATCTACCTCATCCCGGTGAGCCTCTTCGGCATGGCGGTGTCCGCCGCGGAGCTGCCGGAGATGGCGCGCGCCACGGCGGAAGGGGAGGCCCAGGCGCACACGAAGCTGCGAAGCCGCATCGACGCGGGCTCGCGCCGCATCGCCTTCTGGGTGGTGCCCTCCGCCGTCGCGCTCTTCTTCCTGGGGGACCTGGTGAGCGGCGCGCTCCTGCAGACGGGCCGCTTCGGCGCCTCGGACTCGCGCTACCTCTGGTATCTGCTGATGGGCGCGGCGGTGGGCCTGGTGGCTTCCACCGTGGGCCGGCTCTACGCCTCCGCCTTCTACGCGCTGAAGGACCCCAAGACGCCCCTGCGCTACGCCATCGTGCGTGTGTCCCTGGGGTCGGTGAAGGCCTGGTTCCTGGCGCTGTGGCTGCCGGAGCGGCTGGGCCTGCCCCGGGAGCTGGGCGCGGCGTTCCTCACCTTGTCCAGCGGCATCGTCGCCTGGGTGGAGACCACGCTCCTGCGCCGCAAGCTGCGCTCCATCGTCGGGCCCGTGGGCCCGCCTTCGGGCCTGCTGCCCCGGCTCTATGTCGCGGCGGTGGTGGGCGGGCTCGTGGCGTTGGCCGTCAAACAGGGGCTCACCGGCCTCCTGGGCCCCATGCCCGGGGTGGGGGCGGAGT
>NZ_RAVY01000388.1:0-1551 GCF_003611625.1 Corallococcus sp. CA054B | reverse complement strand
GGCCTGGACGGCGCGGGCTCGACGGGCGCGGGCGCGGTGGGGTTGGTGCGCGTGGCGCGCAGGGTGCGGCGCAGCTTGGACAGGTGCTGACGCAGGGCATCCGCGGAGTTGGGGCGCGTCTCCGGGTCCTTGGTGAGCATCTGCAGGATGAAGGCGTCCACCGCGGGCGGCAGGTCGGGGACGAACTCCGAAGGACGGGGAGGGCGCGCCTCCACGTGCTTCATGAGCAGGTCCACCGGGGAGCTGCCGATGAAGGGCAGCCGGCCGGTGACGATTTCGAAGGTGACGACGCCCATGGCGTACAGGTCCGTCATGGGCCCCACGGACTGGCCGCGGGCCTGCTCGGGCGCCATGTACTCCGGGGTGCCGACGACCATGTCGGTGCGCGTCTGCGCGGTGCGGCCGGTGGGGCCTTCGCCGCGCTTGGCGAGCCCGAAGTCCAGCAGCTTCACGTAGCGCGAGCCGTCCGGCTGGCGCACGAGGAAGATGTTGCTGGGCTTCAGGTCGCGGTGCACCACGCCCGCGCCGTGCGCGGCGCCCAGGGCGGCGAGCACTTCATCCAGGAGGGACAGGGCCTCCGGGACGGGGAGGCGGCCCTTCTCCGCGAGGATGGCGTCCAGCGGCTGGCCTTCCAGGTACTCCATGACGATGTACTGGCGACCGTCGGGGAGCTGGCCGAAGCCGAAGATGTCGATGATGCCGCGGTGGCGGATGGCGTTGACGGCGCGGGCCTCCGCGAGGAGGCGGGCCACCTGTTCGGACGAGTGCGCCAGCTCGGGGCGGAGCACCTTCACGGCGACGCGCTTGCCGATGAGGGGCTGGATGCCCTCGTAGACGAGCCCCATGCCGCCCACGCCGATGCGTGCGCGCAGCTCGTACTCGCCCAGCTTCAGGCCGATGAGGGGGTCGGTGATGGCGGTCGCTTCGGTACCGGGGTGCTCCACGATGACCTTCGGTTCCGGTGGAGTCGGCTGGAACGACGACAGCACGACGGTGCCATCGCGAGGGCACACCGCCGTCTCGGACGGAACGGTGAGACCGCAGGTTTCGCAGATCAGCTCGGAAGACATCTCCACCACGGGGGAGCGTAACAGGTGAAATCCCGGGAAGCGAAGTCAGGGCCCGGCGCACGCCGGGCAAGCAGACAGGCACCTGCCCCCAGGTCGCGTTTTCTCACCCGCTGGTGTCACCCAGCGGGCGATGCAGTGAGTCAGGGCGTGGTGCGGCAATCCAGGATTGGCACCGTGCGTCCCTCGTTGCCCGGGTTCCCTTCGCTCTGGCCACCGCCGCCACCATTGGCGGGGTCGACGATGGCACCCTGCCCGAGAGTGACTCCCGCATCTCCGGCACACCAGACGCCGACGGAGGGCCCTCCCGCGCCGCCACCTCCGTGGCCTCCTCGTCCGCCAGCGCCACCCGCGCCGCCATTGCCTCCGTGACCGCCGAAGGTGTCGTAGGTCTCCGTGGTGCGGTCGACGCGGATGCTTGCACGACGTCCGCCGATGCCTCCGGGGCCTCCCGAGCCTCCATCTCCACCCGTCCCTCCCTGCC
>NZ_RAVY01000387.1:0-1624 GCF_003611625.1 Corallococcus sp. CA054B | reverse complement strand
GCCCCAGCCCCAGCACCTCCATCAGCGTGGCGCGCATCCGCGCCCACTCCGCCTGCGCGCCGCGCGCCAGCACCAGTTCCAGGCCCTCGCCCACCTCCACCCGCGACACGTGCAGCGACACGCCGCCCACGTTCACCTCTGCGCCGTTGTTCCCGCCCGCGCCCGCCGCGGCCAGCAGCGCCTTCGCCTGGACCGCGCGCACCGACCTCGCCACCAGCCGGGGCCCCGCGTGCAGCAACGCCTCCAGGTCCTCGCTCCCCTCGCCCAGCCGCCGCAGCTCCTCCGCGCCCAGCTCCGAGCCCACCACGAGGTAGCCCACCGGCACGCCGTTGGACTGGAGCGGCTGCGACACCGCGAACAGGGGCACGCCCGCGGCCGGCAGCAGCACCTGCCCCTGCTGGCGCACCACCTTGTCGATGCCCGGCAGGGTCCGCTCGCCGGAGGACGCGAGCACCGTCCCGTCCACGCCCACCAGCGCCATCAGGTCCACGCCCAGCACCATGCGGTGCTCGTTCAGCAGGGCGTCCGTCTCCGAATGATCCTCCGCGAAGGCCGCCGTGAACGCGGGGTTGGCCGCGGCCACGCGCCCCAGCTCCGCCAGCACCCGCAGCTCCTGGTCCTTCAATGCCTGCCAGCGGGTCGCATCCCGCGTCAGGGCGGAGGCCATTTCGGACTCCACGCGCGAGCGCAGCGAGAGCCCCATCAACATCACGGTCAGCAGCGTTAGGGTGATGACAACGGCGGTAAGGGCCGCGGTCAGGCGCGCGGCAAGGCTGAGCGTCATACGCAACGGGTGCTCGGAGGGGGGAGGGAGACGCGAGGGGGGAGCCCCCAGATTAACCTGGAAGATGCGAAGGATTGAAGTCCCTGTGCAGGGTGACTCCCCCTCCGTCCGGGCGGACCCATCGCGTCGGGTCGGCGGTCAGGGCCGACCTGTGGGGTTCATCATCCCCACACTCCCAGCACGTGACGCGGTGGGTAGATGTTCAGACCGCCACGCGCAGCACGACGGCGGTGATGTTGTCGCGGCCACCGGCCTCGTACGCGGCGGTGACGAGCGCGTCACACGCGGCCTGGGCGGAGGTCGCGCGCAGCTGCTCCTTCATCACTTCCGGGCCCAGGGGCTCATACAACCCGTCCGAGCACAGGAGGAAGACATCCCCGGGCTGCGTCTCCAGCCGCTGCACGGTGGGCTCCGCGTTCTCCGTGCCCAGGGCGCGGGTGATGAGGTGGCGCAGGTTGGCCGGATTGCCGGGCGGCTCGCGCCCCGCGGCGCGCAGCTCCTCGATGAGCGAGTGGTCGCGCGTGAGCGACTCCAGCTGGCCCTCGCGCAGGCGGTACAGGCGGCTGTCACCCACGTGGGCCACCGCCGCGAAGCGCTCTCCCACCGCGAGCGCCACCACCGTGGAGGCCATCTCCTTGAGCTTGCCCACGCGGCGCACGCGCAACGTGCGCTGGGCGAGCGCGGTGCAGGCGGCCAGGTAGTTCTCCTCGCGGCTTCGCGCAGGATCCACCGCGTCCGGCCAGGTGCCGTCGCGATCGCGGTCCAACCGGTCGCTGAACCCCGCGAAGGTGTCCACCACGCACTGGCTGGCGACCTCCCCGCCCTCCTGCCCCCCCAGGC
>NZ_RAVY01000386.1:0-1673 GCF_003611625.1 Corallococcus sp. CA054B | reverse complement strand
GCGCTCCCCACCGTGGCGCCCGCGCCCCGCGCCGCGGGACTGCCCAGGGCGGTGTGGGCCACGGTCGCGGCGCTCTACGTGCTCCTCTTCCCGTACCACCCGGGCCTGCGCTCGCCCAACGAGCTGTGCCGCCTGTGGCAGACGCGCGCCCTGGTGGAGGACGGGACACTGGAGATCAACCGCGCCCTGCGCGACTACGGCCCGGTGGGCGACCTGTCCGTGATGGACGGGCGCTACTACCCGTCCAAGGCGCCGCTTTTGTCCTTCGCCGCGGTGCCCGTGTACGCGGGCCTGAGGGTCATTGGCGGCAGCCACCGCTACGCCGTGCCGGAGGTGCCGCTCGTCTTCTTCAGCCGCCTCTTCCTCACGGTGCTGCCCACGCTGGGGCTGCTGTGGCTGGTGCGCCGCTTCCTGCGCGCGTTCCTGTCGCCCATCGTCGCGGACGGCGTCACGGTGACGTACGCGCTGGGCTCGCTCGCGTTCAGCTACTCGCTGCTCTTCATGAGCCACCAGACGACGGCGGTGCTGCTCTTCGCGGGCTTCTACGCGCTCTGGAAGCTGTCGCGCGGAGAATGGCGCGAGCGCGGCTACGTCGTGGCCGGCGCGTGCGCGGGCGCCACCGTCGCCGCTGAATACACCGGCGCGCTGGGCGTGCTGGGCCTCATCCTCTACGCCGTCCTCACCGTGTTGGGCACGCCGGAGGCTCCGGAGCCTTGGGCCGCGCGGCTGAAGAAGCTGGGCCGGGCCACGGGGCTCGCCGTGGTGGGCGCGCTGCCCTTCATCGTGGCGCTGGGGCTCTACCACCAGGCCACCTTCGGGCACCCGCTGGAGACGGGCTACAAGCACCTCAACGACGCGGCCTACCAGCCGTGGCACCTGGGCGGCTTCCTGGGCATCCGCACACCGGATCCGCGCGCCTTCACGCTGTCGTTCTTCTCCCCGCTGCGGGGCCTCTTCACCCTGTCGCCGTTCCTCCTGCTCGCGCTGCCCGGGCTCGCGCTGCTCAAGCGCCTGGGCCGGACGTCCGCGGAAGGACGCGCCCTCTTCTGGATGTCCGCGGCCACGCTCGCCGGCTACACGTACTTCACCTCGTCGTTCACCTACGACTCGTGGGGCTGGACCACGGGGCCCCGGCACCTCACGGGGCTGGTGCCCTTCCTGCTGCTGCCCGCGGGCCTGGTGCTGGAGCGGCTGCGCGGCGCAGGCCGTCCGGTGCTGTCCGGCATCGCGGCCATGCTGTGCGCGGCGTCCGTGCTCGTCACGGGGCTGGCCACCTTCGTCAACTACATCCCCGACGACGTCTCCACCCCCGTGCTCGCGCTGGCCCGGCCGCTCCTGCGGGACGGCTACCACCCGCCCAACCTGCTCGCCTGGTTCGGCCTGCCCACGTCCGTGGCGGGCGCGGTGCTGCTCGCGGCGCTCCTCACCGTGGCGGCGTCCGTCTTCGGAGCGCTGCTCCGGGACGCGGCCGGACGCGCGCCTCCGCCCGCCGCCTGGGTGGCGGGGCTCGCGACGCTGGCGGTGCTCGCGAGCGCGCAGGCGGCGTTCACCCGGAACGACCGGGCGGATCAGAACGCGGTGCGCTTCCTGGAGTCCGTCTGGCTCCAGCCCCCCAACCGCCCCACCGCGCCCTTCTGGCCCCGCGCCGGTTCCTGAGCGCGTGGCTATACTGG
>NZ_RAVY01000385.1:0-1792 GCF_003611625.1 Corallococcus sp. CA054B | reverse complement strand
GTTCGGGGGGTGGCGGTGGTCATCGGGAGCCTCGGGAGCTTGTGTCGGTGTTGGCGGCGGCCTGGCGGGCGAGGGCCCAGCGGAGCATCTGGGGCTTGAGCCAGAGGCGCGGGCGCCCGGCGCCCAGGTCGAGCACCGGACGGGGCATGTCCGGATAGCGACGCAGGTACGTGCTGACGCTGTTGGGGTGGGCAAGGCGCAGGAGGCCCGCCACCTCCTGGGCGTCAATCAGGTCCTTCGTGTTCACCAGGGGGCACATGGGGCGTGTCTATACCCATAGACACGCGGGGATGCACGGTTTCCTTCCCGCGCCGGATGCCTGCCCGCCAGCGGCCTGCCTGCTTCCGGACACGACAAAGCCCCGGGCTCCATGAGGGAACCCGGGGCTTCGGGACGGAAGGGACGTCAGGTGGAAGGGACTACTCCGCCCACCAGGTGTTGGTCATCACGCTGAAGCCGTTCGCGGTGTCCACGTAGATGTGGACGGTGTTGCGGCTCCAGGGGTCCTTCTCGTAGGTGATGGTGCAGCCCTTGAAGGAGCGGCCCTGGGTCAGCGCGTCCAGGTTCGCGAAGCCCGCGTCACGAACCGAGGCGGAGATGTGGGAGTTGCCGTTGACGTAGGCGAAGGCGCTCGCGACCGCGGCGCGAACCTCGGCGGCGTCGGCCAGGTTCGGGCGGACAGAGGCGCCGTACGGGATGCTGGTCGGCTCCAGGCCGAAACACTCCTTCTGGTCACGGTAGGCGTGCTGCTCGATGGCGATGTTCCACCAGTCGAAGTGGCGCTTCACGGTGGCGCCGTAGGAGCCGTTGCTGGGGATGGCGTTGATGGCGGTGAAGAGCGCCTCCAGCGGACGGCTCAGGGTGGCGGAGTTGCGGATGTTGCGGAAGCTCACGTCACCGATGCCCGCCGTGTCGGCGATCTGCTGCGCGGTGGTGAAGGGGCGCGCGTTGAGCAGGTTGACGGCGCCGTTCCACGCGTCCGGCAGGACGTCGTGCAGCTCCGAGTCGTCGATGCTGTTCACCAGCGCGACGATGGCGGCCTGGTCGTCACGGGAGATGGCGATGCCGTCCAGGATGCCGACACAGTCCGCGTCGATGAAGTCCATCGTCCGGGCGCCGCCCTCCAGCTGCTTGAGCCGGGCCGGGCCGACGAGCGGCACGGTGGACAGGTCCGCCAGCGACGTGAACGGCGCGGTGGCGCGGCGGTTCACGATGTTGGTGACCACGTTGCTGGGCAGGTAGCGGTCGAGGAGCGAGTACGACGCCGTGTTCGCGAACTCGAGGATGCCCGAGCACTCGATGGCCACGTCGACGTTCGTCGTCGTGAGGATGGGGGCCTGCTGCTGCTGCTCGGCGGACGGGGTGGTGGAGCCGGACTCGGGGGAGGTTCCAGCTTCGGAACCGGCACCGCAACCCACGAGCATGCTCACGGCGAGAAGGGCTGAGCCAAGACGACGCATCAGGGACTCCTGAATGAGGGGGGGGTGCTGCGATGAGACGCGGCTTAATACATCAAATCCGTCTGACACCACCGGCCTGATACGCGCTTTGTGCATGTCACAATTCAGTCACCATCAACGTGTTCCGTTGGGAGCATTCCGCCCGGCGCCACGAGGCGAGACTTCCTGACGTAGGAACACACGGCCCCAGGGTTGCCTCCAGCATCTTGCCTCGGGTGACCTTCCAGGTTGAGTGAAGTTCATGCGACCATGGGGGTCCATGGGTCAGGAAGGGTCACAGGTGTTCCCGGGGGCGCTCCAGCCTGGCGCGGTGGTGGGGCGTTGGCGGGTGC
>NZ_RAVY01000384.1:0-1873 GCF_003611625.1 Corallococcus sp. CA054B | reverse complement strand
GGCGGCGGTCGTTCGAGGGGATGGAGCGCACCTCCCGTGGCGTCGGAGCCCACGCGGCTCCAGGTCATCGCCATCCCGCGTGCCCGCGTGTGGATCAACGGCGCCTTCGTGGGCATGTCCCCGACGTCCGCTGTCCGGGTCGATGGAACGAAGGTCGAGGTGCGGCTGGAGCACGCCGCGTTGGGCCATCACGAAACGACCACGACGGTCGAGCACGGGAGGACGACCGCCCTGACGGTGAGGTGGTAGGCGGGCCGACAGGCCTGTCCCCAGGGACGGAACGTCCACGTCCGAAAACGGCCAGACATCCAGGGCCCGCCGTGGGACCTTCACCCCATGGACGGCCTGGACCCCACCGCCTGCTACCGCGCGCTGACGACGCGGGACTCCCGCTTCGACGGGCGGTTCTTCACCGCCGTGAAGACGACGCGCATCTACTGCCGCCCCATCTGCCCGGCCCGCGCGCCCCGCTTCGAGAACTGCACGTTCTACCCCACCGCCGCGGCGGCCCAGGAAGCGGGCTTCCGGCCGTGCCTGCGCTGCCGCCCCGAGACGTCCCCTACCCTGGCGCCCTGGCGCGGCACCTCCGTCACCGTCGCGCGCGCACTGGCGCTCATCGCGGACGGCCTGCTGGATGCCGACGAGGCCAGCGTCGAGGTGCTGGCGGACCGGCTTGGCGTCGGGGACCGGCAGCTGCGGCGGCTATTCCATCAACACCTCGGTGCCTCACCGGTCGCCGTGGCGCAGACGCGCCGCGTGCTCTTCGCCCGTCAGCTCATCCACGAAACCTCCCTGCCCATGGCCGAGGTCGCCCTCGCGGCCGGCTTCGGCAGCGTGCGGCGCTTCAACGCCGTCTTCCAGTCGCTCTACGGCCGGCCTCCGGGTGCCCTCCGCCGTTCCCAGACGGCTCCCGTGACGTCCGCCGGCCCCGAGGTGACGCTCCTCATCCCCTACCGGCCGCCCTATGACTGGGGCGCGATGGTGGCCTGGCTGACGGCCCGCGCCCTCACCGGCATGGAGCACGTCGAGCCCGGCCGCTATCTGCGAACGTTCACGAATGCCTGGGGCCAGGGCGCCGTGGAGGTGTCCCCCGCACCGGGGCTCGACGCCCTGCGCGCCACCCTTCGTGTCAGCGATGTGCGGATGCTGCCCTCCGTCGTCGCCCAGGTCCGGCGTGTCTTCGACGTGGGCGCGGATGTGGAGACCATCCGTGCCCACCTGTCGACGGATGCCCTGCTCGCGCCCCTCCTCGCCGCCCGGCCCGGCCTTCGCGCCCCGGGCGGCTGGGACGGCTTCGAGCTGGCGGTCCGCGCCATCCTGGGCCAGCAGGTGACAACCATCGCCGCGCGGCAGCTGGGACAGCGGCTCCTGGACGCGAAAGGTGAGAGCCTGGATCCGGCGCTCACCGGTGATGTCCGGCTCCAGCGCGCCTTCCCTCGCCCTGAAGTCCTCGCCTCGGCGGACCTCACCGGCATGGGCATGCCGGCCGCTCGGGCCCGGGCGCTCTCCCAGCTCGCTGCGGCGGCCGTGGCGGATCCCACGCTATTCCAGCCCGGGCCGTCGCTCGCGGACACCGTGGCCCGCTTCACGCGCCTGCCCGGCATCGGCGAGTGGACCGCCCAATACATCGCCCTCCGCGCCGTCCGGGAGCCAGATGCCTTCCCTGCCTCCGACGTCGCCCTGCTTCGCGCCGCGACGGAAGCCGGAGGCCCACGGCCCACGCCTGAAGCGCTGCTGCGACGCGCCGAAGCATGGAGCCCGTGGCGCGCGTACGCCGCTCAGCACCTCTGGACCTCGGTTGCCCTCCAGTCCCGTGAGCCCAAGCCGGAGTCTCAAACCAACACCCGAGCGCGGCGCCCTCCCACCACCCCTC
>NZ_RAVY01000383.1:0-1944 GCF_003611625.1 Corallococcus sp. CA054B | reverse complement strand
ACGCATGTCCGTCGAATCGCCCACCACTCCGTCCGCCCCCCGCTCCCGTCCCGTCCGCCGCCCGTGGGTCTGGGCGGGCATCGCCGTGGCGTCGCTCGGCTTCATGGGGGTGGCGGTCCACGACATGGTGAAGGACCGTTCCCAGCCGCCGCCCCGCCTGGGCGCGCTGCCGGACTTCACCTTCACGCGGCAGGACGGACAGCCCTTCGGGTCGAAGCAGCTCCGCGGCCACCCGTTCATCGCCAACTTCATCTTCACCCGCTGCCCCACCGTCTGCCCCGTCTTCACGCAGAAGATGGCGCGCGTGCAGGAGAACACCGCGAAGCTGGGGACGGATCTCCAGCTGGTGTCCTTCTCCGTGGATCCGGCCTACGACACCCCGGAGCGGCTGGCCGAGTACGGGACGAAGTACAAGGCGGACTTCACCCGCTGGAACTTCCTCACCGGCGACTACGCCACCCTCAAGGACACCATCGTCCAGGGCTTCAAGATCAGCATGGGCCGCGAGCCCGGCGCCCCTGAGGACGACCTGCTCTCCATCTTCCACGGCACCCACTTCGTGCTGGTGGATGGCACCGGGGAGATCCGCGGCTACTACGACAGCGCGGACCCCGAGGCGACCCAGAAGCTGGAGACCGACGCCTTCCGCATCACCCGCGAAGAGGGCTGAGCCCCGCCCCTTCCTGATCGCGCCCACACTCCGGGTACGACATCCCGGGTCACAGCCCACCCGGACTCCACATCCCACCCGGGCCCCAAGCCTGATTCGAAGCCCGCAAAGCCGAAGGGCCGGCCCCCACCTCGCGGTGAGTACCGGCCCTCGTGCCTGAGTCACGCCAGCTTCAGCGGGGAACTCAGTTGATGAGCTGCGCCTGACCGTACGCCATCAGGTTCTGGAAGTTCTGCTGCGCGGGCTGCGAGGCCAGCGCGCCGACCTTGTCCGCGCCCTGCTTCACGGTGGTCGCGATGTCCGCGATGGACTTCACGGTGGGGGCGAACTGGGTCAGCTTGTTCAGGCCGGCCAGGGGGCCCTGGGACAGCATGGACGCGCCGGAGTCGATGAACTTGTCCACGAACGGCTTCGCCAGGTTGCCCAGGCCGAACGGGAGCTTGTCCAGGAGGCCGCCCGCGATGCCCTTCAGGCCACCGGCCAGGGCGCCCACGGGGTTCTGAACGAAGTTCAGCGCCTTGCCCGCGATGTTCGCAACGCCGCCAGCGATGTTGGAGACCGTCTTCGCGACGCTGCTGACAATCTTGCCGATGCCGCCCATGGTGAAACCCCCTACTGAATTTGGTTTGGAGAGTGTGAGCCGGAGTGAAGCTTCAAAAGGATTCTCGGAGGGGGGAGGAAAATGTTTCCTCCCCATTTTCCGATCTATTTCACGGAGATTCCGGGCGAGCTTCAGCCGCGGGTTCCGCCGCCGCCCTTCTTCAGCTGCTCCATCAGCTCCTGGCGCTTCGCCTCGTCCTGGGGCGCCTTGGGGGCCTCGCCCGTGGGGTTCAGCGCGGGCTTGCCGGCGGCGCCGCCGCCCTTGCCGGCCTCGAACTCGGACTTGGCGAAGGGGTTGCCCTGGCCGGGCAGCTCACCCTTGGCGCCCGCGACCAGGAACTCGCCGACCTCCTCCACCGTGTGCACGGGGAAGCCGTTCGCCTTCAGCTCCTCGTCGGACACGACGTTGAGCATGGGCTCCTTGTCCTTGTCCTGCGCGTACTCGAGCACCAGCTCGACGTAGTCCTCCAGCTTCATGCCCACGGCGTCCGCGATCCGCTTCGTCTCGGGATCCTTGAGGAGCTCGGCACGAACGACTTCCACGGGACGGGACAGACCACGCTTCTTGCCAGGGGCTTGCTGGGACATTGCGGTTTCGCTCCGGAGAGGAGAGGAAAGACGGCTGGGAACAACTCTAGCCCATCTTTCCAGTAGTACCCATTCCCCACCCGGAC
>NZ_RAVY01000382.1:0-1954 GCF_003611625.1 Corallococcus sp. CA054B | reverse complement strand
ACGGTGACACGCGTCAGGTGGGTGACCCGGTGGTACCGGAGACGCCCGTGGAGGACCCACAGCTGCCGGACGCGGGCACGGGTGAGGTGGACGCAGGCACGCAGGTTCCCGACGCGGGCACCGGGACGGACGCGGGCACCGGGACGGACGCGGGCACGGGCACCCCGGACGCGGGCACCGGCACGGATGCGGGGACCGGCACCGACGCGGGCACGGACGCGGGCACCCAGGATCCAGGTGAAACGAAGTACGAGCTGCCGTCCGCGCCGGGCTGGACCTTCTACGGCCGCGAGCAGGGCGGTCCCCGCTTCGTCTACGGCGTGACCGCGGATGAAGGTGGCAACGTCTGGGTCGCGGGCGGCGAAGAGGGCCTGTTCCTCCTGAAGAAGGGAGAGAGCACCTTCCGGAAGTTCACGATGGCGGACGGCCTCCGCCCCTATGGCTACATGCCGGATGGCAGCGCGCCTCCTGGCATGCCCTATCTCAAGGTCATCTCCGTCGCGGGCGCCTGGGATGGCGCGGTCTTCGTGGGCTACGCGGGCAAGCCGCCGCCGCCGGGAATCGCGGACTGCGAAAGCGAATGGGACACCGCCGGGAAAAAACGGCCCGCGGACGCCAGCGTCTACAAGAGCGGCGACGCGGACCGCGTGGAGCTGCGCGCCGACGGCACCCTGAAGGTCGTGCACTACGACATCTCTTCCGGTCCGGGCGTGGTTTCAGGCTACGAGCGGCGGGAGAAGCTCTGCCACGTCTACCGGATCGCCTACGACAAGGATTCAGACCCCAAGAAGAGCAGTGTCTGGTTTGGCGGCAATCACGGCTTCGCCCGGGGAGACGCGCACTACGCGGGCGACCCGACGTGCAACGGGAAGCTGGAGTGCTCGGGCCTGGAAGAGCACAGCCACCCGGCCTACAGCGCGTTCATCTACAGCAACTACGCGAGCGATAAACTCCAGTACAAAGAGGACTACAGCAAGTACCAGGTCCGGGACGCGCTCCTGACGGACGCCTACTACGGCATCGCGCCCCTGCCCAACCACGACGTCTGGATTGGCGGCGCCAACCGCTCCACCAAGTACTACTACGGCACGACCGGCCTCAACTTCTGGAGGGCCCAGGAGATGACGGAGCATCCGGAGTACAAGTGGAACCGCCGGGACCTCTGGACGGATGCGGTGGGTGAGAAGGAGTGGCCCTACTCCCGCCCCGAGGAGCGGACGGAGGACCTCGTCTCCGGCATGGCGGTTGTCCCCGACGGAACCAACCGCGTCTGGGTGAGTTCCTTCGCCAACGGTCTCCTCCAGCTCGACGCGGAAGGAAATGTCCTGCGCAGCCTGAAGAACGACCTCATCGCTCCGCACGTGGCCAGCGTCGCGGTGGATCCGCTGGACAACAGCGCGTGGGCAGGAGCCGCCTGGGGCGGCGGCATCAGCCGCGTGGGCGGGGGCGTCACGAAGTACAGCTACACGCTCTTCGGCCAGCATCTCTCCGGGCTGCGCGTCTCGGACATCCAGGTGGACCGCTCCGGAGCCCGCCGCCGCATGCTCGCGGCATTCACCCCCGTTGAGCAGGGCAAGGGCCCTGTCACCCCGGGCGCCATCGGCATCTACGACGGCGACTGACGCCTCAGCCACACCGAAGTCCTGACACGGCCGTCCTTCCCGTCATGGGGAGGACGGCCGTCGTCCTTGGGCCTGGTCCGGCCGGGCCAGGAACTCGACGCGCCGATGATCAACACACTCGAACGAGCGGGCGTGGCGCAGCGGGCTACCGCGATGCTTTCATCCTGAAGTACCCCAACCAGGAGTCGCGCCCCCCTCTCGCACCGCGAGAAACCATTCGGGGCACACGCTTTTGACGCGCCGTGCCCGTCTCCCCACCAGCCGGGCACGGCGAGCGCCGACAGACAGCCCGCCCGGCCCCGAAGCCGTCTAGAATCCCGCCCGCTCATGCC
>NZ_RAVY01000381.1:0-1959 GCF_003611625.1 Corallococcus sp. CA054B | reverse complement strand
GGGTGAAGGCCGCGCGCCCCGGGAGAGGCCTCTGCCGGCCATCGACTACGGGCGCCCGCCGAAGCCGCCGCATGCCGAGCAGGCCCGTCCGCCCAAGCCGGCGAAGCCCTCCCGGTCCAGGAACGCACGGGCCACGAAGCCCTCACGCGAGCAGGCGCCCCGGCCGGAAGGCACGACTCCCCCCACCTCCCCTGCCCCGCGCGGCTCGCGCTCGAAGCGCGGTGGACCGAAGAAGCAGTAGCATCGCGGGCGGTGCGGTCATGCACCGCGAGGGGGAACCGCCATGCGTTCATGCATCTTCATCCTGGGCCTGATGGCCTTCTCCGGAGCCTTCCAAGCTGAAGCCGCGGGCAAGCCCGTCGCGCTCATCTGGAAGGGCTCCAAGGACAAGGCCCAGGCCGAAGCCCAGGGGGACACCTGGGCCGACCTCGGGAAGCTGCTCGAGAAGACGGGCCTCACCCTTCCGGACGGTTACCCCAAGCTCGTCGAGAGCAAGACCGTCCCGGGCCTCAAGCCCGGCTTCTGGGTCTGGCTCGTGGGCACGTGCGCTTCCGACGACGCGGCCCCCATCCTCGAGCACCTCAAGCGGCTCGCCCCGGGGACCTACTCCCGCCCCGTGAAGCTCGCCGCGAAGAAGCTCGCCTGTCCCGAGCCGCCGGCCTCCCCCCTGCTGGCCCGGGACGAGGTCCTCAAGCGCTCCTCGGGGGAGACCCTGCGCGTGTTCACCCAGGAGGAGTCCGAATCCCCCGACGAGGAGGGACGCGGAGAATCCATCTCGCGGACCCGGTTCCACTTCGTCCTCTTCGGCAAGGACGGCGAGGTCCTCGCCACGGCGGACGCCGAGGGCGACCTGGACGTCAGCGGAAACGACCCGGGCTCGGGCCCCATCTCCTATCGCTGCACGGGCACGGGCCTCGAAACGCAGGAGGACGACGGCAAGGTGGTCCTCACCCGCCACTGCTCCGCCAACGCCTCCGCCGAATGCGGCTCCATGCTGTCCGCGGACGAGAGCGTCACCGTGACCGTGACCGACAGCGCCGTGTCCGCGAGCGCCGTGGAGCGCACGGACGTCGAGTACGCCGAATGCGACTGAGCGCCCCGCTCAGGGGAAGCGGTACACGGTGACGTAGCCGTCCTGGTGCACCATCTCGCCGCCCAGTTCGTCCGTGATGAACTGGTGGCGGACGGGGTGGAAGTAGTGCGTCACGTACCACTTGAAGTGGTGCTCCTTCAGGTAGCGCCGCATCTCCTCGCGCTCCTCCGGCGTGACGGTGCCAAACGCGTTGCGCATCCCTTCCGCCGCGCGGATGAGCCGCGAGTTCACCATCGCCGACTCCCGCACCGGCAGCCGGGACACCCGGGCGTAGGACACCGGCTTGCCGTGGAACATCTGCTCCCACTGCCCCTGCACGTTGTCCGTCAGCACCGCCGCGGGCATGGGCGCGTCGCGGATCTCGTCGAACACCGGCGCCAACCGGGGAATGGAGGGCACCACCATCTCGAGGCCCCGGTACTCCACGTTCGGAATCAGCGCCACCGCGAGCGCCACCGCCACGCCCAGCCGCGCATCCCGCCGGGACGCCCACGCGCCCGCGTGCGCCGCGGCGAACGCCACCAGCACCGACAGCGACAGGAACGTGAGCAGGATGAAGCGCACCGGCATGCCCCCGCGAGAGAAGAGCGGCACCACGTGCTTGAACACGACGTACGGCATCGGAATCTGGACCTTCAGCGGCACGTTGAACGCCGTCAGCGGCTCTGACAGCGACAGGTACACGGCCAGCCCCAGCAGCAGCAGCACGTCCCGCCGCCACACCCGCTCCCGCCACGCGGGCACCAGCGCCACCACGAGGAAGGTGACGATGAGCAGCACCACCGGCGACACCCGGTCCTCCAGGCCGATGTTGAGCACCGTGCCCATGGACAGCACCGCGAAGCCCAGCCCCAGCCCCAGCCACC
>NZ_RAVY01000380.1:0-2020 GCF_003611625.1 Corallococcus sp. CA054B | reverse complement strand
CCTTGCGCCCCTTCGACATCCTCCAGGTCTGGCACGAGCGCTTCGACGGCGACCCCGCGCACCAGTGGCTGCGCGGCCTGGTGGCGCGGTCCGTCAACGCAGGGTCTGAAAACACCCGGAGTTCACGAAGGGTGCGGCGCGCGCCAGCTTCCTGACACTCAGGGGGCACGACACTGAACGTCAGTACACAGGTGGGGGAGCATCGCATGGGGGGCTTCGTGTAGGGTGCTCCGCATGAATCCTGAGAAGCTTGTTTTCGCCCAGACCGTCGAAGCGCTCTTCGTCCGAGCGCTGGAGAACCGCCTGACGCCCGCATGTCGCGAGCACCTGAAGCGGGCGGGGCTGGACCTCGACCGCAAGCTGGAGCGCACCTATTCGCTGGAGCAGTGGCGGGAGTTCCTGCGCATCGCGGCCGGGCACGTCTATGGCGGCGTGCCGGCGGAGGCCGCGTACTACTCCCTGGGCGAGCGCTTCATGGACGCCTACTTCGGCACCTTCTTTGGCCGTGCGCTCCTGGGCGTGGGCCGGCTGGCCGGTCCCCGGCGGATGCTGCTGCGGGCGGACCTGGGCTTTCGCGCCGGCAACAACTTCAGTGAAGTCAAAATCGTGGAGCGCAGCGCGACTTCGCTAGAGCTTTGGATGAACGACGTGCTGGCGGATCAGCCGACGTTCGCGGCGGGCTTGCTGGCGCGCGCGGTGGCGCTGTGCGGGGGCTGGCGGGTGGTGGCGCTGCCGGAGGAGTTCGACGGCACGGCGGCGACGTTCCACCTGCGCTGGAGCGAGGCCGCCGTGGAAGGGGCGCTCAGCGCCACTGAGGATGGGTCCGGAGGCGACGCTCGACCTCAGGCGTGAGGGTCCCCCCGTGCGGGGCTCGGGAGGACGAGCGCTCCCAGCGCTCCAGCCACCGGGACCCCAGCGGTGCGGTCAGTGCTTCATAGCGGGTCGAGGCCACGGTGGTCTCCCCCTTGGTGCCGGTGGACACGCCGGCGCCCACGTAGAACCCCGCGAGCAGCAGCGTGACGCGGGTGGGCGTGGCCGCGCTGTAGGTCATCAGCAGGGCGCCCTCTCCATCTTCCCGGCAGTGCCGGCGCACCCGGGCGAGGACGGCTTCGGTCCACATGTCCGGGTTGGACGC
Source organism: Corallococcus sp. CA054B (assembly GCF_003611625.1). Classification (NCBI taxonomy): domain Bacteria; kingdom Pseudomonadati; phylum Myxococcota; class Myxococcia; order Myxococcales; family Myxococcaceae; genus Corallococcus; species Corallococcus sp. CA054B. The sequence continues at coordinate 885 of NZ_RAVY01000380.1, read as the reverse complement.
GGGTGAGAACGGGTCGAAGAAGACCAGGTCCGCCGGGGGCAGCTCCGCCTCCGGCTCCAAGAAGGGCACGGCGTCCCCCAGCTTGAGGGTCCACCGGATGCCGGGCTCGCTCCAGGCGCCGTGCTTCATGAGGCTCTCACAGGCTTCGCGGAACGGCTGGAGGAAGGGGAAGCCCTCCGCGTCCGCGAGCGCGAGCCGCAGCGGGGCCAGGTCCACCTCGAAGCTGACGATGTGCAGGTCGCGGGCGCGGTCCGGGCCCAATTCGCGGGCGCGGGTGAGCGCGGCGACGGCGTTGGTGGCGGCGCCCAGGCCCACGTCGTGGATGACGAGCGGCGGGCCGGGCTGGCGCAGGCGGTCCGCGAGGCCGGGCTGGTCGACGTAGAGGCGCAGGGCTTCCTGCCACGGACCCACCGCGGGGTGCATGACCTCGCCATGGCCCAGGTGGCGCACGGCGCGGTGGCCGTTGCGCAGGGTGACGAGCTCGAAGTCGCCGTCGCGCGGATGGGAGGGCTCGGACATGGGGCTCCTGGCCTGGAGGGGACGTGTGGGAAAGGATGGGTGCCTAGCATGACGACTCCAGGGCAGGAACATCGGGGCGCGCTTCACGGGGAGGACGTCCGGCACGGGGAGGCTGCGTTCGAGGGCGGCCGGGTGCGGCTGTCGCTGCGGGTGGAAGCGGAAACGCGCACGGTGCTGGCGGCGGCGTGGGAGGCGTCGGTGGAAGCTTCGGGGGAAGCCTCGGGGGACTCCGGGCATCCGCTGGCGGCGTGCCTGGAGTCGCTGTGTCAGAACGCGGTGGGCATGGGGGTGGACGTGTTCCTGCGCTTCGACGACTTCCACCTGCGCTCGGGGTGTCCGGAGGGGTTGGAGGCGACGGAGGAGGCG
>NZ_RAVY01000037.1:0-58559 GCF_003611625.1 Corallococcus sp. CA054B | reverse complement strand
GGGGGCGGGGACGGGTGAGTCGCCGGACATGGCGGTATGGACTAGCACTGAAGGGCACGCTTCGCCCCTGACGAATCGTGTGGGTGCTTCTCCCTGCATGCTGCCGTATCCTGGTCACATGACGGCGCAGCGCACGCTCACCGACCTGATGGCCGAGGTGGCCGGCCGCGCCCGCGACTGGTCGTTGCCGCAGGACCTCGGCTCCGATCGCATGACGGTCACGGCCGCCTGGCTTGCGAGCGACGATCCGCTAGCGATGCTGTTCCTGCTCGCCGCGGTTCACCCCCGACGCGAAGTGGAGATGTGCATCAAGCTGGCGACCGAGATGTCGTTCTTCGAGCCCATGCGGAACGAAGCACACTCGATGAGTCGCCGCCTCCCCGGCATGAACTTCAATGGCCGGTCTCCGTTCTACTTCATTGCTCTCTACCAGCGGCTGCACTCCGCCTTGCGGTGGATGGAGGGCACCCAGCGGTCGCGACTCGAGCCCGAGCTCGCCGCGGCGATCCGCGTCGTCGTCCCCGATCCGTTCACGCTCGTCGGTCCCGCCGCGTAGGGCCCGGGATGAACAAGCGATCGCTGAAGTCCTCGCGGCTTGGCACCAGCGCGGGGCAGGCGCTTCGAATGCCACCCATTCGGTCCGCGCAGCGTCCGGGTGCGATCTTCGACCTCGATACAGTTCCAGTCGCTACAGGAGCGATCGTGTCACTTGAATTCTTGACATCCCCTCTGGCGTGTCAGGGGCCGTGCTAGTCCGAGTTCTCGGCGGGCAAAAGGCTGGGATCCGCGAGGATTGACTCTCCATTGATGTTCCAGGGGGGCACACCGAGGAAGACGCTCAGGCGCTTCCCATTGTCTCCGTGAACAGAGAGCACGAACGGTTGCACGGAGAAGGCTTCGCGAGGAAATCCCTCATTGGAGGTGAACAGGCTCCGGACCGTCCAAATCCCCCAGACGTCGTTCACACTCCCGTCTCGGGCATCCAATGAGACCGCGTGCAGGCTGAATGCATTCGCGAGCAGCGCAATGAACAGGAAGACCACTCGGGAAGATCCGTTCCATCTGCCATTGATTTTGGGTCTCAGCACGGTGAAGGCCGAAACTGAAAGGATCAAGACGGCGAGGAGTTGAGCCCAGAATGGAGGCCGAAAGACACGGACCATGGAGTCGGACCCGCGGGCCACCAGCATGTCAAGCCGTGAAACGTAGAGCATCGTGGCTCCGAGGAGGAATACGAGGATGGGGAGCCCCCAACGCAGTGCTGTTTTCATCTTGTTTCTCATGTGAAGTCGCATGGGTCGGGCTTGGCTCACTTGAACGCCAAGCCCACGGTCGTGCCCTCATCCTTGTTGTCATCCTGAAGTACCTGCCACGCCCTGTTCACCATCAACATGACGGAGTCACTTCCATCCATCATGAGAGCGTCCTCCACGCCGACGGCCGCGAGTTTGTCCCGCAGGCCGTCAGCGGAAAGCCCCGTCTTGGAGTTGTGGGGTACAACCAGGACCAGAAGCGTCTTCGCGGAGCGACACAGCGCGACCGCCGCCTTGCCTCCTCTCTCTCCTGTCTTCGCTGCCTGTCCGGTGTAACGAGCGTCGTTCCGCTGGGTAAGATAGGGCTTGTATTTCTGGGTGGGCTCACCCGTCGCTGGAGCCCCGGCGGGAACTCCCGAGGCATATTTGTTCCCGGTGCCGTACTTGAGCCCCCCAATGATCATGGGAGTCAGACCTCCCATCGCGGTGATGTGGCCACCCGCCGGAGGATTGCCCCGGCCGAAGGAGTATGCCTCCGTCGGTGTCTGTACCTTGAACTCGTCTCCTGGCTGAATCAGGGTCGGATCGAATTTTTTGGTCTTCTTGTTGGTACGTTTCGTTTTGAAGCCGAAATTAATCGGGTTGCTCAGGATTTCATCCCAGCTCTTCAGGTTGTAGCGCCGGAGAATGATTTCAGACGTCTCCGTTGCCGCAACCTTATGACAACGCTCTGCTTTCGAAGGATCAAAGGCGATGTAGTACAAGTTTGGCTCGGCTTTGCCAGCCCGTAGCATGCCATTCTGGATAATGTGACCTTCGATGGTGGTTTCGTCCGATGGGACCGGGTCATGCCCCATGATGACGTCGGTATACCCGGAGTTCGTCAACCCCCAGAGGTTTCCGTTGGCAACAACCTTGAGTTTGTATGCCAAACTTTCCCTCTGAACAGTCGCGGAGAAAAGCTCCTCGGACGTCCTGCGAACGATGTGCAGTTGGGACGACGCCCCAACAGCCACGTACTGGAGATCACCGTCGTTGCAATGCGCCACTCCACTACGACGTGCGGTTTCCGTTGCCAGGAGCGACCAGAAGTTGGAGCCAGCGATTGGGAGGCGGAGCATGGACATTCACCTGCCAGCGATGAGGAGCGAGAATGCGAGCGGCCTACCGAGTACAGGGCATCATAACGGAAGCCATTGGGGAGAGGCGCGACAGGTGCAGCCTCGTTGCCCCGTCCTGGGTAGGTGGCCTGGGCAGGCGTATGTACCGAGGGGGTTAAACGCTCCCTCAAGCGGAGGCAGAGCCGAAGCCGGAAGAGGCAAGTGAGCCGCCTTTAGCAGCGACGAGGCAGGCTCCGACCCAAGAGCGCACGCCGCCGCGGGATGGGGCCGGGTTGCTCAAGCAGGAGTTTCGCGCTGGACGTATTCGCCTGCGGCAGGTGGGGAGCGCGGCCAGACGGCACCTCGGCACCCACCCCCACCCTCAACAGGCCTTCTCTTCGCCCGATGCATTTGACGCAGGAGTGTCAGGCGCACGCCTCGCAGAGGCAATTCATGAGGGGGATGACACTGCGGGGCTCGTGGGGCTTGAGGGCCCAGAGCTCCGGCTGGCAAAGCCTGCCGTCACAGACGTACCCGGCGGGGCCCCGGATGGCTCGCAGCTTCAGCTCCTCCCGGGCCTTCTTCGCGGACTGCTGCTGCGCCTGGTCGCGCTCGCGGTAGTAGCGCTCGAAGAGGCCATTGACCTTGCCCTTGACCTCGGACTGTTCGTAGGCGGTGCCCCAGAGCAGCTGGTTGCTCAGGGTGCTGGTGAGCAGGGACGTGGCCCCGTCCCGCTCCACCCAGTGGTCCAGCACGTCCTTGGGGGCGTGCAGGTTGGCCATCAGGGTCTTGTAGGTCCCGATGTCCCCGTCGTCGTTCATCTCCTTGAGGCTCTCCCAGGAGATGTCGTGTCCTGTCACCGCGATGGGGAAGTTCGTGTAGTGGCTGAGCTCGTGGGGCACCGGGATGAAGCGCCGGGTGGCGCGCTCGGAGACCTTGTCATTGAGCTTGAACACGCAGCTCGTCACCGCCGCGTGCATGGCGTGGTAGCGCTTGAAGTCCACCTTGTCCGCCGGTGATGGGCGTGCGCTCAGCCACTTGTCGAACGCCTTCATCATGGCGTTGTAGAAGCCCGGGGACTGCTCCAGGTCGAAGATCATCTCCCGGTGCTTGTTGCCGCTGCCGTGGTAGCGCCCCTCGATGAAGAGCTTCCACCACCGGTCGCGCGGCAGCTGGGTGACGGGGGAGCCACCCAGTGCTGGAGCGTGCGGCGTCAGCTTGTCCAGGACGCTCCGGACCTTGCTCGCCGCGATGGCGACGTCGAAGGTCGGCCGGACCGCCAGCTCCTTCTCCAGGAAGAAGTTGGTGATGATCTTCAGGTCGCTGATGGCGCGCTGGGTGTGGAGCGTGTCGATCCACTGGATGAAGGCGGCGGAGTTCCGGGTGTCATGCGTCCCTCCATCGGAGTCGTAGACCTCCATGCGTGGCCTCCTGGCGCGGCTGCGGCGTCAGGGGGTTTTAGCAAACCGGCCGCGGGCCCCCAATGACCTGGGAGGCCGCGAACCGCGGCCCGCCGCCGCAAAACTCCAACGCAGGGAGTGCCTTTGTGGCGCGGTGGCATCCCAGATCGTGTCGGGCGTGGCGCTGTACGAAGGGACGAAGGACGTCCGCTGACTCTACGTCGCCTGCTTCTGTCCCGCCTGCGGGCTCATCGGGGTGTACTCCGATGGGAAGTGCGAAGGCGGTGACGCGGACGCCTTCCTCGCCACGACCTGAAGTCCGCGTCAGCTCCGGGCGGCCGGCGGCGGCATGGGGGGCGCGGTGCGCTGCCACGCCTCCAGCTCCTGCACGCGCCCCAGCCAGGCTCGGAGGTTCGCGTAGCCTTCGAGGGGCAGGCGCGCCGGGCCCGCGAGGGCGAACGACGCGGCGAGCGAGAGGTCCGCGAGCGTCAGGCGCTCCTGAGACACCCACGTCCTGCCCGCCAGGTGCGAGTCCAGCACGGGCGCGGTCTGCGCGAAGAGGGCCTCGCCGCGCGCGACCTCGACGGGGTCCGGCGGCCCGCGGCCGGTGCGCTGCTTCACGAAGTTCTCCTGGACGAGCACGGTGTTCGCCGGGGCCATGTGGGACGAGCACCAGAACAGCCAGCGGTTCACGTCGGCGCGGCCCTGCGCGTCCGTCGGGAACAGGGTCTGCCCCGGGGTCTTCTCGGAGAGGTACACCATGATGGCGCGCGACTCCCAGAGCACGAAGCCGCCGTCGTCCAGGACGGGGACGCGCCCGTTGGGGTTGATGCCCAGGTACGACACCTCGCGCTGCTTGCCCGTGGTGAGGTCCACCATGATGCGCTCGAGGGGAATGTCGAGGTGGGCGGCCACGAGCAGCACGCGGCGCGAGTTTCCGGACAGGGGGTGGAAGTAGAGCTTCAAGACGGACCTCCGGGACAGCACGGGTGGAAGGGGAGGACCTATCCACCCGAGGTGACAAGGGTCTGTCAGGTATCTTCAGGGGCGCGGCTTCAGGACGGAGAGGAACGCCTTCTCCGGCTGGCTGCGCGCCACCACCAGCCCGTCCCGCACGTCACCGGCTCCTCAAGCGGAGGCAGAGCCGAAGCCGGAAGAGGCAAGTGAGGCCTCCCGTGCGGTGGATGCGTCGGTGACGTACGCGGAGTTCCGGCGCCGGGCGCTGGAGTCCTTCGAGCACGATGACGTGGAAGCCCAACATCCTGGTCACGACGACCGCGGATGTCTGGGTGACCTTCGTGTCTGAAGGCGCCACCTTCCGCAACACGCTGGGCTATTTCACCTATCCAGAAGGCAGTCCGCCGACGACGGTGGAGGACGTGGAGAAGGTCGTCATCTTCCCCAATGCCTCCGCCTGGGGCTCCACTGGGGAACTTCAAGCTGGAGATCGTGTCCACCTGGGCCAGTTCTCCGCAGGGACGCGGCTGGGCTTCTTCCTGGTCGCGGATGGATGGGATGGCGAGCGGTTCGACCTGGGAAGGCCCACCTATTACACCGTGGAGGCGCTGAACCCGGAGACCGCCGAGAACCAGCGGCGGCACGTCATGTCCGCGTACCATCAGGAAATGCAGCGCAGGGTGCTGGGCTTCGAGGACTTCTCCCGTGCGCATGAGCAGGTGGACGACGACTTCAACGACGTCGTCTTCACGGTCCAGAGCAATCCCGTGGCCGGGACGGAGACGGGCGGGCCCACCCTGCCGGACAAGCCCTGCCCGGAGGCCCCTTCCGCGCAGCTCCATTCTTGCCAGGAATTGCGCCAATACTGTCCCTCCCTCGGCAGTGGCGTCTATTCGCTGAACCCATGCGACACCCAGGCGTCCGCGTATTACTGCGACATGACATCCGACGGAGGCGGATGGACGGTGGCGGGATGGCAGGCGGCCGATGCGAAGACGCACATGGGCATCGAGACGCGTGGGGTCCTGGGCGGCGAGGAATGGTCGAAGGACCTGTCATGTGTTTCCTTCAGCCAGGTCAGGGTTTTCAATCGCACCTATGGGGAGAGTTTTGCCCAGAGCTACAGCCCTGCGCCGTGGAGCTACACACAGACGAACATGTTCTTCGGGGGGGGGCGGGAACAGCCTTCAAGCAGGGGGTCTATGGCCCAGCCGGCTCGCAGATCATGATGGGCTGCGTCAACTACGGCTACTACGGTGGTGTCTATCCGGAGTACGCCTGTGACTCCGATAACCAGGGAGGAGCCCAGGGGCACCTTGCTGACTACGCGGGTGAGTACTGCGCTGGCGCGCGACTCGACTACACCTGGGCGTGGAGTGATGGTGCCACCTGCAAGTATCGCGGCGTGCCCTACACCTGGGGCTTCGCGGTCCGCTGAGCCTGGCCTCGTGTGATTTCCTACTCGGGGGCTGGCGGAGAATCCCCCGGGGAGTTCAGAAGATGCCCTGTCCCGGCGTGAGGACGCGGTCCGGGTCGTAGCGCCGCTTCGCGTGCTCGAACCGCTCCCACGAGGGGTGGAAGTGGCGGCGCCAGTCGGCGGGGCTCAATGGCACGGCATCCACGGGATAGATCTTCCCGCCGATGGCCGTGAGCCGGTTGAAGATGGCGCGATTCTTCCGCACGAGGGATGCGACGTTCTCCGGCGTCGGTGGAATGGCGGTGCGCAGCAGCGAGAAGAGGAAGACGTGTCTGTCGTTGGGCGTGCGCAGGAAGGGCGCGGTCAGCTCCGAGGCGCGGAAGGGGTAGAGGAGGATGGGCCCCTGGCCCATGTCGGCCTCGGTGGTCTGTGAGAGGACCTCCTGGACGAAGGACTCGGCGGACCGGGCGGGGACGAACATATCCAGCCACGGATGGGGGAAACCCCAGACGCCGAGCTGCTTGAGCAGCTCGACCAGCGGCGCGAGCCGGTTGGCGAAGTCGAAGTAGCTGCCGTCGCTCACCTGGAGGGTTCCCGGCTGGAAGCCCAGGCCCGCGAGCAGTCTCGCATCGTGCGGCTCCAAGCCCGGGGTGAAGTACTTCACCACCTCGAGCTGATACGCCCGCCCTCCGTTGGAGGCGACGACGGAGCCCTCGACGTAGTCGAAGCGGCCGTCCTCGATGAGCCGCCGCTGGTCCTCCATGAAGCGGTGGAGGTCGTCGTACAGCGCGATGTACGACCGGGCGCGGGGCGGCACTTCGACGAGCCGCACCCTTGCTCGCACGATGATGCCGAACTGGCCCAGGCCCGAGCGCACGGCGTCGAACAGGGGACGCTCGCGCGAGCGCGAGCACCGCACGAGCTCACCCCGACCCGTGACGACGTCCATTTCCAGGACGTTGTCCACCTGGAGCCCCCAGCGAAACGCCTGTCCGCCGATGCCCCCCGCCGACAGCGTTCCACCGATGCTCAGCTCGATGTAGTCGGTCAGCACCGGCGGACTCTTGCCGAGGGGAAGCGAGGCCTGGAGCAGCTCGTGCCACCGGACGCCTGCATCCACCCAGGCGCTGTCCCCGCCAACCTCATGCAGGGTCGACAGCGTGGACATGTCGATGACGATGCCCGCCGTCACCTGGGACTGGCCGAAGGTGCTGTGGCTCTCACCGAGGCCCCGAGCGGCGGCGATCTTCATGCCCTGGCGCCGCGCGAAGCGGACCATGGCCACGATGTCTTCCACCGAGCCGGGAACGAGCACCGCCCACGGCGTGCGGTGGAGGATGTGACCGAAGTCCTCCGCGGACGCGGTCCGCGACGCCGTGTCCATCAGCAACTCGCCATCGAGTGGCGGCAGGGGGACTGCTCCAGCCTCCAGCGTAGAGGCCCAACTCCGGCTCATGGGATTGAATGCCACTGCCACCAATGCACCTTGGAGCAACGCCCTCCGGGAGACGATTCGACTCGACATTCACTCCTCCTCTACGTCGGAGACGTCCATCCTATGCTCTCCGATGGACGAACGCGCCCCGGCTCAACCGTCGCCGGGGCGCGGCGCTGGTCCCAGAGCCGACCAGCACTCCGTCAACGTACATCTTGAGCGACGTGCCACTGCGGGTATAGGCGACGTGGTGCCAGCCGCCGTCGTTGAGCGACGTCGGAGAGGCGCCGGTGCCTGCTCCGTTGGTGACGGCGACACCCGTTACATCCCGAAGGACAAGCTGCCGCTCGAGAACGGCTTGCGGGTGCACGTGAGGCGCTCGTCGCACAGTCCCTGGGCGACGGCTACGATTTCAGCCTCGCCCTGGCCGAGCGGGTCATTCGTCGCCAACCCGCCTCTCCCGTCCGTGCCGCAGAGGTGCGCGCGGGGCTGCTCACGGTACGAGCCACTGTCGGGAACGCCTCACGCCGGCCGCGGGCGCTCTCCCGGACGCCAGGCCTTGAATGCGTTGATCCGCTCTAGAACCGCTCCCTCGGGCTTGCTGCCGCGCACCTGATGGAGGTCGAGCAGGTTGTCGAGCACCATCTCGACGAGGCGGTGGAAGTCCGCCGGGTTGGCCGGGGAGAGCTGCCAGCTGACCGCGAACGCTTCCTCCGCCAGCGCGAGCGACGCCTCGACCTGATCAGGCCAGCTCAGCGCCCGGCTGAGTTCGTTCAGATGCAGGGCCAGGGTAGGGGCGTACGTGTCCAGTCCCTCCGCCACGAGCTGGCGACCAATGGCCACCGCCTCAGTCAGGAATGCGAGTGGCTCTTCCCACCCCGCTCCCCCTTCGAACCTACCGATGTAGCCCAGGGTCTTGGCCAGAGCGGGTCGGAACTCGCCCGGCCTCGCCTCCGCCAGCTTGCGAAGGACTGCCACCTCCTCGAGCCTGGAGGCGCGCAGCTCCTTGTCTTGTCCAAGCTTGGACTGATGGTCGGCAAGCCAGCTCAAGCCCTTGACCAGCTCGGGGAGGAACGCGTCCGGCTTCACTGCCGCGAGCTGACGAAAGATGGCCACGGACTCGGCCGTGGAGGCAAGGCCCGCCTCCCGCTCGTTGGGCACGCGTTGATGGGTGCCCAGGTGGCGCAGGCTCGCGGCCAGCTCGGGGAGGAACGCGTCGGGATTCACCTCCACGAGCTTCCGCAGGATGGCCACCGCCTCGGCTGTGGGAGCGAGCGCCGCTTCCGAGCTCCTGTGCGCACCCAGCATCCTGCCCAGGTCGTGCAGTTCCGTCGCCAACCTGGGCAGGAACGCGTCGGGCCTTGCCTGCGCCAGGCTCCGCAGGAGGTCCACCGCCTCGGTCGCGGAATCAATGGCCGCGTCCGTGGCGTAGAGCTCTCGCAGACACCGACTCTGCGCCATCAAACTGTCGATGAGCGCGGGCACGTGCGCCTCTGGATCGAGTGCCGCCTGCTCGCGGTGGTATTCGACGGTCTGTCGAGCCGCGTTGTATGCCTTCTCCCTGACCCGCCAATCCTCCATGGCCTGTGAGCGTGCCGACCCTTGCCCGGCCCGTCAACCGCGGCGGGCGCGGTGCGGAAGGAGGGTTGGCAATGCCAGTCGCCCTGGACACCCGTGCGGAGATCGCACTCGGTGGAGTACCGCTCACCCTGCGCGTCACCGTGCGGCCTTGAGGTCGCTGTCACGCCCCGCCGGGCGTTCGGCCTCCATGCGCGCCTTCTCGCGGACCATGACGTTGCGCACGTGGTCGCGCAGGGCGTGCACATCCCCCGCGAAGTCCGCGGGGTCGATGGGCTCCAGCACTCGCACCCGGGCGTGGACGGTCTGCTGGAAGACGAGCGCGTGCTTCGGCAGGGTCAGCGCGGTGCCGGTGAGGACCACGGGGATGATGGGGCAGCGCTGCTGGACGGAGAGCGTGAAGGCGCCGTCCTTGAAGGCCTTCACCTTGCCGTCCCGGGAGCGGGTGCCTTCGGGAAACATCAGGATGGGGACGCCGCGTGACAACCAGCGCTCGCACCCGGCCATCATCCGGAGGACGCTGGCGCGGTCTCCACGGATGATCGGTACATAGCGGTTGAGGCGCATGTTCCAGCCAATGAGTGGCAGCTTGAAATTCTCCGCCTTGGAGACCCACTTGAACGGCCGGTAGAGACCGAAGAGGACCAGGATGTCCCCCAGCGACTCGTGGTTGGACACCAGCACCGCCGCGCCCCTCCAGGGCAGGCGTTCGCGGCCCTCCACCCGCAGGTGCCACCTCGGGTTCACGTAGAAATACAGTTGTGCCCAGAAGCACGAGTACAGGTGCAGCACCCGCCCGTTCGCGTCGAACGGGCGGGTGAGCGCCCACAGCAGGAGCGCTCCCAGGAACAGCACCGCGCTGGACAGCGCGAGGAAGGCCCAGAGCGCGCTCGAGAGGAGGACTCGAGCGGTCCCCGGTCTGTCATGGACGGATGGCTCCACACCCAATAGGGCTCCTGTCCTTCTCATGCTCATGCGTCTGTTTCCCGAGGGGAAGGCACAGCCGAGCCAGCGAAGGCTTCGCTTGCCGCCGCGACGCAGGCTTTCCGCCGGCCAGCGACGCCTGTCGGGCAAGCGATTGGTCGTGGGACAGTGTTCAATTCCATGCGCCGCTTCCGCGCATCTGCCCTCTTGCCGCGAGTGGAATGTCTTGCTTCGGGAGCGCCGTGTAGAGTCGGACAGGCTGTCCATTCAGGGGGGGGAAACATGAGAAGAACGACAATGGCCTGGCGGCTCCAGGCCTTGCTCACCACGGTGGTCTGGTTCAGCGTCCTGGCGTGCGCGGGTTCCGACCCGGATGGCGCGGACCCCTGCCAGCGCAATCCCTCTCAGTGTGTACCGGATGGAGGCGACCCTGGGCCTGATTTGACGCCTCCCACCCTCACCGACAGTTCGCAGTCCGCCACCCAGGTGCTGGTGCAGCGCCCGGTCACCTTTCGCGTGAAGGCCCACGACGAGGAGTCCCCCCAGCTGCGCTTCTCCTGGACGGCCAACGTCGGGACCCTGGGCAGCCCCTCCCATACGGGCACCAGCAGTGAAGTCATCTGGACCTCTCCCTCCTGTGTGCCCACGGGGACCGTCGTGACGGTGACGGTCACGGTCGCGAACAGCGGAGATGCGTCCGTTTCCAAAACCTTCACCGTCGACGCCAATGCGTGCCCGAAGCCCACCGTCGTCGCAGGCAGTGCCCATACGGTGGCGCTGCGCGGGGATGGGACTGTCTGGGCCTGGGGCTTCAACGGGAATGGCCAACTGGGCGATGGGACGACCACGGACCGAGCTGCGCCGGTGCGGGTTTCCGGGCTGACCAGCGTGATTGCCCTGGCTGCGGGCGCCCGCCACTCCTTGGCGCTGCGCAACGACGGGACCGTCTGGGCCTGGGGTTACAACGTCGCTGGCCAACTGGGGGATGGGACGTTCAACTCCCGGGCCACGCCCGTCATGGTGTCCGGGCTCACGGGGATCACGGCCCTGAGCGCCGGCAGCAGCTTCACGCTGGCGCTGAGCGGCGATGGAACCGTCTGGGCCTGGGGCGCCAATGGGAATCGCCAACTGGCGGATGGGACGACCCGCTCGCGGACACGGCCCGTGCGGGTGCCCTCGCTCACGGGAATCACCGCCGTGGCCGCGGGCGGTAGCTATGCGTTGGCACTGCGCGCGGATGGGACTGTCTGGGGTTGGGGCTTCAACGGGGGCGGCCAGATGGGGAACGGGACCACCACCGACCAGGGAACGCCAGGGCAGGTGCCCGGGCTCACGGGCGTCACTGCCCTGGCGGCGGCCCCCAACCACACGTTGGCGCTGCGCGCGGATGGGACTGTCTGGGGTTGGGGCGTCAACGGGAGCGGCCAGATGGGGAACGGGACCACCACCGAGCAGCGAACGCCAGGGCAGGTGCCCGGACTCACGGACGTCACTGCCCTGGCGGCGGGCAGTTACAGCTCCATGGCGCTGCGCGGGGACGGGACCGTCTGGGCCTGGGGCCTCAACCAATCTGGCCAGCTGGGGGATGGGACGACCACCCAGCGTGTCACCCCGGTGCAGGTGTCCGGGCTCGTGGGGGTGAGCGTCCTGACGGCTGGCTCCTCGCATGGGGTGGCCCTGTGCGGCGATGGAGCCCTGCGAGCGTGGGGCGACAACCGCCATGGCCAACTAGGGGATGGGACGACCTCCCTCCGATCCCTGGCGGCGCAGCTGTCCGGGCTCACGGGCGTGACCGCCCTGGCCTCGAACGGTGACCATTCATTGGCGCTGCGCGGAGATGGGACTCTCTGGGCCTGGGGGGTCAACCCGGCGGGTCAACTGGGGGATGGGACGACCATCGACCGAGCCGCACCGGTGCGGGTGTCCGGCCTCACGGGGGGCACCGCCGTGGCCGCGGGCGAATCCCATACCCTGGCGCTGCGCGCGGATGGGACCGTCTGGGCCTGGGGCTCCAACGAAAGCGGCAACCTGGGAGATGGGACGGTCACGGCCCGACTCACGCCCGTCCAGGTGTCGGGGCTCACGGACGTCACCGCGCTGGCGGCAGGCCGCGCCAGCTCGATGGCGCTGCGCGCGGATGGGACCGTCTGGGCCTGGGGTTCCAACGGGAACGGCCAACTGGGCGATGGGACGACCACGGACCGAGCTGCGCCGGTGCGGGTGTCCGGGCTCACGGACGTCACCGCCCTGGCGGCAGGCAATGTGTTCATGATGGCACTGCTCCGGGATGGGACCGTCTGGGCCTGGGGCTCCAACGGGATCGGCCAACTGGGCGATGGGACGACAGGAAATCGGTCAGTGCCGGTGCGGGTGGCCGGGCTCACGGAGGTCACCGCCATCGCCGCGGGCGGTGCCCACGGGTTGGCGCTGCGCGCCGATGGGACCGTCTGGGCCTGGGGCGACAACCGTTTCAACCAACTGGGGAACGGGACCACACAGCAGCAGCTCGCGGCGGGGCAGGTCTCCGGGCTGGCGGGGGTCACCGCCCTGTCCGCGGGGGGGAGCCAATCCATGGCGCTGCGCGGGGATGGGACTCTCTGGGCCTGGGGCTCCAACGGGAACGGCCAGCTGGGCGATGGAACGACCACGGACCGAGCTGTGCCGGTGCAGGTGGCCGGGCTCACGGAGGTCACCGCGCTGGGCTCGGGCTCCTCCCACACGTTGGCGCTGCGCCGGGATGGCACCGTCTGGGCCTGGGGCTTCAACGGCGATGGACAGCTCGGTGATGGGACGGTGCCGGTGCGGGTCCCTGTCAAATCCCTGCTGCCTTGAGCGCGGCCTGGTGCACGGACTTCGCCGTGGGCGCGGCCTCTTCAGGAGGTCGCGCACCGGCTGGACCCTGGCACCTACCGCCGTGGCAACTCGACTTCCTCATCCGTCGGTCCGAGCACCCGCGGTCCTTCCGGCGTCCACACGATGGGGTCGATGCACATCCGCCGCGCCATCTGGCCCACGTCCCACGCGTGGTACACCATCACGTCCTGACCGTCCGGCCCGACGACGACGCTGTTGTGTCCGGGGCCGAGGACGCGACCGGGGACCGTGCGCAGCTTCTTCCTGTACTTCTCCGCCACCCTGGACCCCGAGCGTGCGGCGAGCTTCAAGAAGGAACGGGGCGCGGTGGACAGCCCGGAGGATGTCTTCTGCCTGGGCGTCGCCACGTCGTCCAAGCCCGAGGGCCCGTTCCGCGACAGCGGGCGTCCGCTCGTGTGCGGGCTGTCCTTCGTCAACATCGACCCGATGGCCTTCGATGACGCGCGCACGGGGCGCAAGTACCTCTACTGGGGTTCGGGCTTCCAACCCATCCGCGTGCAGGAGCTGGCGGCGGACGGGCTGTCCTTCAAGAAGGGGAGCGCTCCCACGGAGCTGGTGCGCGCGGACAAGGCCGTCCCGTTCCAGACCCTGGTCGAAGGCGCGTGGGTCGTCCAGCGCGACGACTACTACTACCTCTTCTATTCAGGCGAGAACTGCTGCCACGGCCCGCTGCAGGAGGTGAAGTACGCCGCCCTGGTGGCGCGCTCCCGCACGCCCACCGGCCCCTTCGAGACGCTGGCACAGGCGACGGGCGCGCCCGACAGCGCCGTGCTGCGCCGGAGCGACGCGTGGATTGCACCGGGCCACAACTCCGTCTTCACCGACCGCTCGGGACAGGACTGGATTGCCTACCACGCCATCGACGTCCGGCGTCCCTACGTCGAGGAGGTCATCGGAAAGGACCGCTCGGTGCGCCGCCCGATGTTGATGGACCGGCTCACGTGGAAGGACGGCTGGCCGCGCGTCGAGGGCGGGGTGCCCTCGGCGGGCCCCGTGGCCGCGCCGTCGCTGACCGGCAAGTGAGCATCCCCCGCTTGGGAGAAGGAACATGAGCACCGTGCACGCACCGCAAGAAACCCACGAGCCGGCTGACCTCCTGCGCGGCCTCTACGGCGACGGCATCATCGGGCTGAAGGGCGCCTTCCCACGCGACTGGGCGGCGCGGATGCGCGAGGACATCGAGACGCTCTTCGCCGATGCCCGGCAGGTCCCCGGCGGTGCGCTGCCTCGCGGGCCGCAGCGCTGGTACGTGGAGGTGCACCCGGAGCGCATCCGAGGCTTCGTCGACATCGTCACCCACCCGTGGTTCGTCGCCGTCTGCGAGGCGGTGCTCGGGCCCGACTATCGCATCGTCGAGGTGGGCTTCGACGTTCCCTTCCCGGGCGCGGCCGACCAGCCCTGGCACCGCGACTTCGCCGCGCCGGAGGCCACGACGAAGGGCCGTCGCCTCAACTCGCTGGCCTTCAACCTGACCGCCGTGGACACGATCCCGGAGATGGGGCCGTTCGAGGTCGCGCCCGGAACGCAGTGGGATGAATTCGAGGGCTGCGCCAGGGGCATGTTCCCGCCTCGCGAGCTCTGGCCGCGCTACATCGCCCGCGCGGTCCAGAAGCTGCCGCGCATGGGCGACATCTCCGCCCGCTCCGCCCTGACGATCCACCGGGGCACCGCCAACCGCTCGGACCAGTCGCGTCCGGTGCTGGTGGTCGGCGTGGATGCGCCAGACGCGACGAACGCCAACCACCATGACCTGCAGGTGACGCGGCGCTACCTGGAGGCCCTGCCACCTCGCGTAAGAGAACACCTCACCTGCCGCGTGGTCGATGCGCTCGCGCCGGTGGTGCAGCATCACACCATCGAAGGGCTGCTGAAGCCCGCGTACTGACCCGGCCCCTGGGGACCATGCGTTTCGGTGAAGGGCGCTCTATCCTCCCGCGCGTGAAAACCCAGACCCCGGATGTGGATGGAGAACTTGATGACCCCCGGCTCGCGCGTGACGGCTTCGACGCGGCCAGCTTCCGGGCGCTGCTCGCCCGCTACCAGCGCGGGGAGCTGACGGAGTCCCAGTCCCTGTCGGGCCCCCTCGAGCCGCCACGGCCGGGGGATGTCCAACCGCTGCCGGGCGAGGGCACCCCTGCCCACGAAGCCTGCCGTGCGGCGGGGGAGCAGGCCTTCCGCGAGGGCGCGGTGGCCGCCCTGGTGGTGGCCGGTGGAGCGGGGACGCGTTTTGGCGGGGGCGTGAAGGGGCTGGTCCCCGTCCTGGGGGAACACACCTTCCTGGACCTCAAGCTCGCCGAGGCGCGCCGGTTGGGCGAGCGGCTGGGCCGCCCGGTGCCGGTGGCGGTGATGACCTCCTTTCTCACGCACGAGGCCATCGCCGCGCACCTGGAAGCCCGGGGACTGGGGCGGGACGTGTTCCTCTTCCGGCAGCGGATGCTTCCCCGGCTCACGCCACAGGGCGCCTTGTTCCGGGAGGCGGAGGGGGGGCTGTCCTTCGCCCCTTCTGGCCATGGGGACGTGTTCCGCGCCCTGCGCGAGAGCGGGGTGGGGCAGACGCTGCGCCAGCGCGGTGTGCGCTGCATGTACTTCTCCAACGTGGACAACCTGGCGGCGACGCTCGACCCGGTCGTCATCGGGATGCACCTGCAACGGGGCTGCGACATGACGGTGGAGGTGACGCCGCGAGCCAACCCCAGTGGCGCGTTGGACGCGGGCGCCGCGCCGGTGCGCGTGGGCGGCCAGCTCCAGCTCGTGGAGAAGGTGGACCCCACGCAACATGCCTTCATCTCCACCAACAACATCACCTTCCAATTGGAGGCCATGCTGAACGAAGCGCTGCCCATTCCCTACCGGGTGGTGCCCAAGAAGGTGGACGGCGCGCCCGTCCTCCAGTTCGAGCAGGTGACGGCGGAGGCCAGCAGCCTCACCCGACCGGATGGCCAGCCGCTCCTGTCGGTCGCCTTCATCGAGGTAGGGCGCACGGACCCCTCGACGAGCCGCTTCGAACCAGTGAAGGCCCCGGATGACCTTCCCCGGGTGGTGGAGCGCCTGCGTCCGCGGCTGGAGGCCCTGCGTTAGGGGCTGGCGTAGCTGACAGTCCAGCTCACTCCTCCTTGAGGATGAGCAGGCCCCGGTTCGTGTCCACCACGTAGATGAACCCGTCCCGGGGCACGCGGATGCCAATGGCATTCGAGAAGAACTCGGAGCCTGTCCGGAGCGGCGGGGTGTTCTGGTACGTGTTGAAGTACGCCACCTCGCGCGGCCGGGGCGGGACGGACACGTCCAGCACGCGCAGGTGCGCGTTCAACTGCTCACCGCCCTCGAACGCGATGGTGCGTCCCGCGAAGGTGCCCACCACGTTCGCGTGGCCCTTCGTGACGTAGATGTCCACCGGGAAGGTCAGTGGGACGGCGGACTCCGAGACGAGCTTCAGGCCCGAGGCCTCCCCCTCGCCCCGTCCCCTACGTCCTGGAAGAGCAGTGGGGTGCCATCGCTCTGGCCCACGCCACCATCCGAAGGCAGCCGCAGCGTGAAACCGAGTGGATAGGGACTGGTGGTAGCCAGACGGCGCACCTCGTACGCGCCCGAAGCCTCCAGGCCGTCGAGCGCCCCGGATGGGCACATGGACCGGTCGAACAGGGCCGGGCCCGAGCACGAAGCGAGGGAAGCGCTATGGAATGGAAATCCATAACCAATCAAGGTCTGGCTTTCCAGGGCCCCCGGAAAGTACTTGCCCCAGGCAACCATCGGTTGAATCGACAGGGGCGTCGGGTTCCACGCCGCGGTTCCACCATAGAATAGCCAACACGCCTACCTGGATACGTATCCGTAGGGTGGTGATGCTTCCGCCCACCGGCGCAGTGGCGGTGGGCGTCGGATAGGGAGTTTCCTGATGATTGACAACGGCTTCGTCATCGATGCGGTCACGCATGCGTACAACCTTCACCCCACCAACTTCCGCGCCGGCAGGTATGCGGAGTCCCTGGCGCAGCTCATCTGGGGGTTGCACAGCAGCCTGTCGGGTGAAACCCACCGCGTCCCCACGGAAGCAGGCTTCCTCAAGGACTGGTCGGTGCGGGAGCTGGCCCACATCCTCTTCGTGGAGAGCGGCGTCGACCTGGCGGTGCACCACGTGCTGCCACTGCGGACGCTCTACCATGACGGCCTCTGTTCCTATGAGAAGTCGCTGGAGATCAAGAGGCGCTACCCCAACCGCTTCCTCGTCTACGCCGGCGTAGATCCGCTGCGTGGCACGGCGGCCCTGGAGGACCTGGAGCAGCAGGCCGAGGAGCTCAAGCCGCACGGCCTGAAACTCTACCCGGCGGCCTGGTTGGGGGAGTCGTTCCGCCACACAGGCTGGCGCATGGACGACCCGAGCATCGCCTTCCCGCTCTTCGAGCGCGCCCGGAAGCTGGGGATCCGGAACATCGCCGTCCACAAGGGCCTGCCGATGGGCGCGGTGCCCATTGGGGCCTACAGGGTGGATGACATTGGCGGCGCGGCTGATGTGTTTCCAGACCTGAATTTCGAGATCGTCCACGGCGGCATGGCATTCCTGGACGAGACGGGGATGCAACTGTCGCTGTTCCCCAATGTGTATGTGAACCTGGAAGTAACGGGCGCGCTCATCGTGAAGCGCGAGCGCTGGTTCGCGGAGTCGCTGGCGGCGCTGCTGAAGTGGGCGGGCCCGGCGAAGATCATGTGGGGCTCGGGGACGGTGTTCAGCCACCCGCAGCCAGCGCTGCTGAAGTTCTGGAACGACTTCCAACTGCCGGACGACCTGGTGCAGGTCGCGGGCATGCAGGTGACGCCGGAAGTGAAGCGGATGATTCTCTGCGACAACTACGCGCGCTACGCGGGCATCGACGTCCCAGCCGTGAAGGCGAGCATCGCCCACGACGAATTCTCCAGACTGAAGGCCCGGGGTGACATCCAACCGTACAGCTACCACGAGGGGCGCCATGACTGAGCAGGCGTTGCGGGAGTGCATCCAGGACATCCCGGACCCGTGCAGTTGCGCTACCGGGGTGCCGCTGGGCATCGGGGAGATGGGCCTCATCGAGTCCGTGAAGCACATGGATGGAAGGGTGACGGTGCGGATGCACATCACCTCTCCCATGTGCATGATGGCGGCCTACTTCATGCGTGAAATCGAGCAGCGCCTGCTCGCCGTGGAAGGTGTCACGGCGGTGCGCGTGGAGTTCGACAAGGAGCTCCGCTGGACGCCCGGGGACATCCAGCCGGAGGCCCGCGAGCGGCTCGCGGCCAAACGCATCGCGATGCTGGGGGGCCGCCTGCTGCTGCGTGACGAGGCGCGAACCGAACCCACCTGACGGCGGTCACCCGCTGTTTCGCGTGAGGCTCCGCCGCCTCCCGCGTTCGACAAGGGCTCCACGAAAAAGACAGACACCTGCCCGGGCAACCACGGCCCCAGGCAGGTGCTCTCATCAATGAGCGCGGCTCACCAGCAACACGTCTGGCAGATGTCGTACTCGGACTCGCAGTTCACCTCGCACGCCTCTGCGGGCGGCCGCCCGACGCAGGCCGCCAGGCATTGATCCAGCCGGGGCTGACACAGGGTGCAAGGACGGCAAGCGAGAAGCTCCTCCGAGGAACTCGCCACACCCTGCGCGCCGCAGACACTGGTCGTCGCCACGCTCGTGGGCAAATCCCCCCTGTCCCGGGGAGAGGCTCTCATGAGCCTGGACACTTCCAAAAGCAACGAAACACAGAGAAAGGCACAGCCGCAGGGTGTGGCGAGTTCCAGGGTTCCGCTCTCATCTGAAGCGCATTCGCGAGGAGGACCAGATCAATGCCGAGCGGCTGGCGGCCCTGGTCATCTCGCGGATGATGAGCTCGAGTCCCTCGGGTTCGAATCCGCTCCCGGGTCAGCCCCTGCGCATGTCGAGGTGCGGGATGCCGTCCTCGTCGTAGATGTCGCTCACGGCCACGAAGCCGAAGCCCTCGTAGAAGCGCTGCAGGTAGGCCTGCGCCCCGATGCGCACGGGCGCGCCCGGAAAGCGCTCGGAGAGGAAGTGCAGGCCGCGCTCGACCAGGTCGCGGCCCTGCCGCTGCCCGCGCAGCGCTGGCGCGGTGACGACGCGGCCAAGGCTCGCCTCGGGGAACTTGAGGCCGGGTGGCAGTGCGCGCAGGTAGGCGCCCAACTGCCCCGTGCCCGGGACGCCCCCGAGCAGGTGGAAGCACTCGGCGTCCAGTCCGTCCGCATCGAGATAGATGCTCTTCTGCTCCACCACGAAGACTTCGGAGCGCAACGCGAGCAGCCGGTACAGTTCCTCGAGCGTGAGCTCGCTGAAGCGTTTCCACTGCCAGTCGATAGAAGAGGGGGGCATGGTGTCCTGCCATCTTAGCGCCAGCGGCGTGAGCGGGCCACGCGGCGACGCGCTGCAGGTCCGACTGGCTGAGCAGTCATCACCCCCTGCTCCCTGGGCCTGCGCGCCTCCTGTGCCAAGCCATCGTGTCTGGGATTGATGGAAGGGCCGTCCCTTCAGCAGCCCTCGCGTGGGGACTCGCATCGAGGCGTCCCTGTGAAGGAGGTGGGACCCGGTGGTTGATTCGATCTCCACCCCAGGCACATGGTGGGTCCCATGAACGACTTCCAGCATGAAGTCGTCGAGGCCAACGGGATCGCGATCCATGTCGCATCGGCCGGCAGGGGGTCGCCGCTCCTCTTCCTTCACGGGTTTCCGCACACCTGGTTCGTATGGAGGAACGTGATGGGAGCGCTCGCCAGCGAGCACCACGTCATCGCACCGGACCTCCGGGGCTCCCCGAAAACGCACAGCTGCTTTCGAAGGTCGAGCGCCTGACCGTCCCGACGCTCGCGATCGCCGGGGGCGTCGTCGGCGACGCACTCGCGCGTCAAATCGCGCCGCTGTGCGACCACCTCGAGACCGCGCGCCTCACCGACGCCGCACACATCCTGCCCGAGGATCAACCCGCGGCGCTCGCGGCGCTCCTGCGAGGCTTCGCCCGGCCGCTGGGCTGAGCGTGTGTCCTGGATGCCCCGAACCCAGCCCGTTGTTCACGCACCAGGGAGGGGCATTGGATGCGGCTTGAACAACTCAAGTGGCTCATTGGCGCGCTAGGAGCCATCCTGGTGCCAACAGCCTTCACGAGCGCCACGAAAACCAAAATCTTCGCGGCGGATCTGATTGGTCTCTGGATGCACGGTGCCGGCAGCGCGCTGACCTGGGTGAACAGTTCCGGCGGATATGTGGGAAGCCAGAGCGTGGCCTACAGTGAGAGCTGGGATCTGCGCGCCGACATGACCTACGACAGTCAGTTCGGTGGGGTGTCGTCGATCACGGGCCATGCGCAGCAGCAGAAGACCGGGACGTGGTCGCTGAGCGAATCGAAGATCATCATCTCACCCGGTGACGGGTCACGGGCGGAGGGATACTGGATCCTCTCGTTCGAGAACAAGCCGAATGGCTCGGTCCTGACCCTCCTTCCCGATCGATTTGAGCTCGATGAAGGGAACTTCATCTACAAACAAGTGTGGACCCGGGCGAAGAAGTGAGCAGGTCGGCATCGCTTTGGAGGTGCAGTTCCAGGAGTCGGGGCGGGGAGTGATGCGCGTCTCCTCACCCACCCGAGCGGTCACCCGGTCGTAGGCCTCCCGAGAGAGCATGCGCAACGGCAGGGCCCGCCGCCCCGCGGGTTTGCCCATCGCGGTGTACCTCCGGAAAACGACTGGAGGTGCATTCCATTCAGCCTGAGCCCTGCGGTAGATAGCCGCCCATGCGCTCTCTCTTCTGTGCTCTCGTCCTTCTCTCCACCGTTACCGGCTGTGCCACCGTCAGCAAGAAGCAGTATGCGGACCTCTCCGCGGGTGCCATTGGCTGCCCTGCCGAGGAGCTGGTGATTACCGGAGAGAAGAGCTCGTATGGCCTTGGCGAGATGGTGGCCCCCTGGAACGCTGAATGCCGTGGACACCGCTTCATCTGCAGCGCCGCCGGCCAGACCGTGAGCTGCAAAGAGGAGCTGAAGGCAGTCGAAGCGCCGTCGGCGGCGCCGGCTGCCGCGCAAGCCGAAGAGGGGCCGCAGTAGCGTCTTCCTTCACCTTCCGCCGCCCTACGTCGGCTGGAAGAAGTGGCCATCCACCAGCTGGCCGATGGCCTCACGCGCGGACCGCGGGGGCCTCCCAGGGACTGCGGCGCGGCCCCTCAGGTGGAGGCCGCGCCGCGGGAAGGGCCATCAGTTCCTGGCAGGCTGAGAAGAAAACACGGTCTCCTGCCGCGACTCACCGCACGTCCGCGCCGAGGCATCATCGGAGGACGACTGCGCCTCGCTCGTGTCCTCGTCCACATCCGGCGGTTTGATTTTGCAGGTGAACGGGTTCTCCTGGCATCCGTACATGGACTCACCGCAGGTGGTATTCGGGTTCGAATAGGTCCAACAGGTGTCCTCGCACGTCACCCAGGAACAGCCGCAGATATCTTCACAGGCCGGGGGGCGCGCCAACGCGTCAGGCGCAAAGGCCGAGATAGAGAGGACAGCCAGAGCGACCAAGGACTTGCTCAATGCCTTCATCACTTCTCCTGTGTGGGTGATTCGGGTTCAAGCATCACATTGGCCTGTCTGGGTGTCCAGGCTTGCACACCGCGTCATCCCCAGGGGCAATGATTGTTTTGGGCGCAAGGCGACACAAACACTGAGGTGGTCCAGGATTTCCGTGGACATCAAAGCGTTTCTCCCACGGCTCAAGCGACCCAGAAAACTCACACAAGGAGAGTTAAACGACGCTCAGCCTCGGCCCGCGATAGACGGTGTCCACGCGCCACGTCCAGCCGGGCGCTGAGAGTCCCCCCCGCTTCCGTGGACACCCCTGATGTGATGGAAGGGTGTTCGCTGTCGTCGACGAAACGAGTCCGGGGGCGTCCGTACGCGCCCGCCTTCTTCGCCGGCAGGTGCGGCGGCGCACCCGGAGGCCATCACTTCCACCGCCTGCGCTCCTGGCTCCAGGTCCATGCGGCCACCGTGTCACTGCTGGATACGTTCCGGGCCCGGATCGTGCTTCCGTGTCATGGAGTCATGCGCCTGGTGTATTGTTCGTGCATATGCATTGGCACTTGCACCTGAAGCGCGCGGCTCTGCTGGCTGTGCTCTTCGCTGCGTCCGGGCTCACCGGAGTCGACGCGCACGCACAACAATGTGGCCCCGAAGCACCTCCCCCCGCCGTCCCTCTCAATGACCAGATGAGCGGCACGCGGGTCTTGCGCCGCCTCGTCCTCGGTCTCACGGGGACGACGCCCACCGTCGAGCAGTACGAGGCGATGGCGGCCGCGGCCACGCCCGAGGCGCGGGAATCCATCCTGCGCTCCACGCTCGAGGCCGCGCTCGGCTCGCCGAAGTTCTACGAGCGGATGGTGAACTTCGGCCACGAGTGGCTCGCGGTGGGCGCATACACCACCGGCGCGGCGGGTGACGCCTACCAGGGCGACATGTCCGGCCACCTCTTCAAGTGCGACGCCAACACCGCGCACGCGGGCGCGTACTACGCCGTGCACGAGTTCGGCGATAAGGACCCGGCCAAGCAGTGCCTGGACCAGGACGCCAACGGCGACCCCGCCGTGCCCGAGGTGCACCAGGTGGAGCCCTGGTGGGCGCCGGGCACCACCGTCACCGTGCTCGGCAAGGCCGGCTCCGACGTCACCCAGGTCACCGACAGCAAGGGCCAGCCGGTCGACTGCGGCCTCGCGACCGGCGGCTACTACGACCCCATGCTGCCCCCCGCGTGCGGCTGCGGCCCGAACCTGGTGTGGTGCAGCCCGCTCTACGGCCTCCATAGCAAGAGCAACTACGACTTCGGCGTGCAGCGCCGGCACCCCTACGAGGAGCCCGCGCGCCTCTTCGCGCACCTCGCGTGGCACGACCGGCCGCTCTCGGACCTCATCCTCGGGAACTACTCGGTCGGCACCAACTGGCTGCGCGCGCTGTACGTGCGCTTCGGCCGGCAGATGGGCAACAGCGCGCTGGACAAGAACACCACGTGGTGGCGTCCCGACGCGGACAACGCGCCGCGCGACCCGCTGCACCCCACGCCGGATGATCCGCAGGCGTGGCGCGAGTTCGTGGTCGAGGACCTGGAGCCCTTCCACCTCGCGCTCACCCCGAACCGGGCGCGCTCCGGCAGCATCGACCGCACCTACCGCTTCGACCCACGCACCACGACCGACGCGCCCCAGGGCCTCCCCACCGCGGGCGTGCTCACCATGATCGGCTCGCTGTCGTCCTTCCCGCGCGAGCGCGTCCGGGCCGCGCGCTTCCTCGAGATGTTCGCCTGCCAGAGCTTCTCGCCACCGCCCGCGGACGTGCACTTCCCGCCCCTGGAGGTGGACCCCGGCACCGGCGGCACGTGCCTGCACTGCCACCGGACGCTCGACCCCGCGGCCATCTCCTTCAAGCGCTGGGACTTCAACCCTGCCCAGAGCTCCTACGTCCCGTGGCCCTTCATGCCGGGCGTGGGCCGCTACCGCATCACCAAGGAGTGGCTGTCCGGGCAGTACCCGTACACCGGCACCTCGCCGGGCTACCGCTGGAAGAACGCGTTCGTCCCCAACACCCTCCTCACGCCCGTCACCCCCGAGCAGGTGAAGGCCAACCCCGAGGCGGTGCTGCTCGACACGATGCCTGACACGTACACGCTGCTCGGCGAGCACGGCGACGGCACCATGGGCCCGCTCGGCTTCGGGAAGCTCGTCGTGCGCTCCGGCGAGTTCGACCGCTGCGTCGCGCGCAAGATGTATTCGATGTTCATCGGCCGCGACCTGAACACGGCCACGGAGAAGGGCTTCATCGACAAGCTCGCGCGGGAGTTCGTCGCGGGCGACCGGAAGCTGAGACCCTTCATCCGATACCTCTTCGAACAGCCCGAGCTGCGGAGGGGTCTGTGATGAACACGTTGCGTTCGACCCTGATGGGCGCGGCGCTGGCCGCGGTCGTGCTCCTCGCCGCGAGCTGCGACGGGAAGATCTGGGACGCTCCCGGTGACTCCGCGGAGGACCCGGGCGGCGACAGCTGCGCGGCCGTGAGCAAGAACGACGAGATCCGTCTCGCGCTCGCGCCCGCGTGCCAGGGCTGCCACCTCACCGGCAACAAGCCCTTCTTCGCCTCGCTCACCGCCTTCGAGAGCGGGCTCGTCTACAACGAGAAGTACGTGAAGCGCGGCGACCCCGGGAACAGCATGCTCATCCAGCTGCTGAACGGCGTGGCCCCCGGCAGCTATCCCCAGATGCCGCCCGGGCAGCCGTACAACGAGCTCGTCAGCAGCGGCCGCGTCACGCTGACCATCGCGCAGGTGGAGGACTGGATCCGGAACCTGCCGGCCACGCCCGCGCAACTGGAGGCCCCCGTGGCCGAGGAGTTCAGCGTCCGCCGGCTCACAGCCGAGGAGATGGTCATCAGCCTGATGGATCAGCTCGGGCTCACCCTCGAGGACTTCGTCCGCACCACCGAGCCCAACTGGCGCGACATGCCGTACGTGGCGAACGGCGGCAAGTTCTTCATCTGGCCCGGGGACTGGGCCCCCGGCATCTCGGGCGAGTACGTCTCCGACTCGCGCAGCGTCGAGCGCTTCGAGGCGCTCGGCGGCGGCAATTCGCTCCTGTACCGCAAGCGGGACGTGAGCTTCGGTCCGTCCGCCGCGCAGACGCTGGTGCAGATGTCCCAGGCATGGTGCGCGCGCGCCGTGGACAAGAAGAACAACCCGGCGGTGCTGCGCTACGCGACGCTCGCCGACACCTCCAAGAGCAACCCGGACGCGGTGCAGAAGAACCTGCGCTCGCTCTCCCTGCGCATGCTCGGCCAGCCGCCCTCGGACGCGGAGGCCCAGGCGCTGTACGAGCAGGTCTACCTGCCGCTGGAGGCGCAGAACACGCGCCTCGCCTGGATTGGCGTCTGCGCGGCGCTCATCCGTCACCCGATGTGGATCACCTACTGAGCGAGGACACCATGCCGAACACCTCTCGTCGCACCCTGCTCAAGTGGGCCCTCGGCGCGGGACAGCTCGCGCTCCTCGAGCGCGCGGGGCTCCTCGGTTCGAGCACCGCGCACGCCGCGGACGTCGACGTCCCCTCGCGCCTCGTGGTGCTCTACATCCCCGGCGGCTACCGGCCGGCGTACTACTTCACCCCGATGGAGGACGCGGACATCCCGCTCTGCGTCCCCACGCCCTCCAACCACAGCGGCGAGCCCGTCTTCTTCCAGGCGAGCCAGCTGGTGAACCTCGCGCCTCCGAACGGCTCCTACAAGCCGCTGCGGACGTGGCAGTCGTGGAACCCCGCCGACCCGGCCGCGCGCGGCAACTACAGCCCGCTCATGTACGGCTACACGCACTTCGCGCTGGCGGATCAGCTCAGCGTGTTGCACGGCATCGACCAGGGCACCAACGACCACTCGAGCGCGTTCATCTCCTCGATGTGCGGTGTCGCCGGCGCGGACTACCGGGCGCCCGCCGTGCACTCGGTCATCGCGAACCACCTGTACGAGAAGTACCGCGAGAGCCGGCCGCTGCCCTTCGTCGTCGTCACCGGAGAGCGCGGCACGCCGGTGGGCATGGGGCTGCCCTCCCACGCCTCGCCCCTGCGCGTGCCGTCCATCGAGGCGCTCAAGCCGATGCTCTCGGCGAAGCCCTCGGACAACCCGTGGTGGACGGGGCTCGACGCGCGCACCGAGGCGCCCGAGCTGGACGTGCGCGGGAAGCCCACCGGGGGCACCCTGAAGACGACGGCCATCGAGCGCTTCTCGCTGACGCGCGCCCAGCAGCTCCTGGGCCGCTCGACGGCGAGGGTGGACAACTACCTGGAGGGGTTGCACGGCTCGCTGTCGTCGGTGTCGCGCGTGCTCGCGACGGACGTCGTGTCCGTGCTGGAGAAGACCCAGGGCATCGAGATGATGACCTCGAACCGCCCCGCGTACCTGTCGAGCTACCTGTCCAACCAGTCGTTCACGTACACCTTCGGCCTCGCGAACTTCCACCTCACGGGGCTCGACTCGCGCATGGACATGGCGCTGCGCCTGCTCAAGGCGGACCTCTGCACCTCGGTGCACGTCTCGCTGCAGCAGGACTTCGACACGCACAGCGGCCTGGGCCATGGCTACAGCTGCGCGCACGGCCGCGGGATGATGGACAACGTCGCGCGCTTCCTCGGCGAGCTCAAGGCCGCGCCCGCGCCCGGCAAGCCCGGCAAGACGCTGCTCGACGACACGCTCGTGCTGGTGATGAGCGAGTTCGGCCGGAGCTGGGCCTCGCGGAGCAGCGACGGCACCTACTACCTGCCGGACGATCACCACCCCTACACGTCCATCTGCTTCGCGGGCGGGAACGTGGCGGGGAACCGGCAGGTGGGCTCGTACACCCCGCGCGGGCTCGGCGTCCCGGTGGACATCATCGAGGAGAACGGCCAGGCCTCGAAGCGCGTGCCCCGCTCCGCGGACGCGGTGACGACCGCGCTGCGCATCCTGGGCATGGAGACGCACGAGTTCTTCATCCCCGGCGGCTACGGCGAGGTCGTGGGGCTCCGGAAGGCGTAGTCCCGGCCGGGCGAGCGGTGACGCCGCCCCTGCGGCTCGCAGCGGATGGCCACCGCTCCCACGCCCCGTGAGCAGGCACCCGACCTGAGGGGTCCGCTCTGTCTTTCCTCAATGATTTCAGCGCTTTGACAGGGTTGTGATGGGCATGCGAGCGTTGCTCCCATGCCCGTCCAGCTGGAAGATCAGACCCGCACCGTCACCCTCGACCCGGAATCATTGCTCGAGTGGCTTCGGACGGCGTCGACGGAGGTTCCCAAGCACGTCAACGGCCAGCGGCTCAGCGACTTCCTGAAGCGGCGGGACAAGACCTACGGGGACTGCCAGCAGGACGTGTTCCTGGCGGACTTCGCCCGGTTCCACCGGACCTGCCGAAGCATCGAGGACGCCATCGAAAACCTGAAGGCCTACGGGCTCCGGGTGTCCCAGCTCCAGATCGACGACAAGCTGGCGTACGACGTCCTGAAGGTGGGGAAGGGGTACGCGCTCTCCAAGGACGTTCTGGGCTTCACGCTCAAGACCCTCAGGGACATGCAGGCCACGGAGCTCCAGTACGCGGAGGAGGCCATCGCCTCCCTGTGTGAGCAGATGGATTGGCACCTCACGGGCCCGGTGGACAAGGGCGAGGTGTCCAAGGACGTCCGCAAGACGGTCAAGGCCAACACCGCGACAGGGAAGGGGACGTCGGCCCAGCTCAAGGACCTGGCCAAGCTCGCGTACTACGAGCCCATCCGGAACCGGTTGATGAATCACGGCTTCATCGTCAGTCCTCGCGGTACGGCCCTGGGGGCCGTCTTCCCGGAGAAGGACTGGGTTGACGGCACCGGCGTCCCCTTCTTCGACACGACCGCGAAGCAGACCACAGACGCCTTGATGAAGAAGTATGAGCTGCTGGGGGACACCCCCGAGGCGCTGACCCGCCTGCTGATGCCCAGGAAGAAGCGGATGGAAGGGGAGGACCCCCTGGCCTCCGCGGTGGGCTGCATCTGCGTCTCGTGGACCCGGCATGAACGCAATGGCAAGACCCTCTACATCCCCGTCCTGGGGCTGTCGGGAGTCACCGAGCAGAAGCCCAACCTGGGGTTCTTCGAGAAGACCTGCCGGCACCTGGGACTGCCCACGAGCCTCTCCCTCGAGCCCTACGCCCAGAGGTTCGAGTTCACGGCGCATGAGGACGTCGGTCCAGCCTCCAGGGCCGTCCGGGACAAGGTCACGGAGATGTCCGAGCTGGAGAAGACCGGTGTGAAGAAGGACTCCGAGGCGTACCTCGCGCTCAAGAAGGAGAAGGAGGTTCTCGACAAGCGCAAGAAGGAGCTGATGGAGGCCGATGGCATCCGAAGGGTGGCGGAGCAGACCCAGTTCGACATCGAGAAGGTGCTCGTCACGAACTACGAAACCATGCTCCAGCGGACCAACCTCTGCGCCATCCAATACCGCGCCCGCGAGCTGCTGCGTCTGCGGAAGCCCTCGCGGCAGGCGCTCATGAGCTATGTCTCCTTCCGGGAGAGCAAGGACAGCAAACACCTGGAGGCCGCGCTCCTCCAGCCCCGCACCACGCCGGGCGTGGACCTCTGGATCTGCTTCTGGCATTCGTTCAACTGCGCCGAGCCCGCGGCGTTGATCTGCGCGTCGTCCTATTTCGGAGACGGCTGCGATGTCGAAGTCTGCTTCCCCTATGAGGGGTTGAGCGACGCAGGCCCGTTCAGCAACCGCCCCAAGGAAACCTGTCCCTGGTGCGCGACCGTGGAGCTGGGGTTCCGCAGCGTCACCAAGAACACCGGCGGCGTGGACGGAAGCCTGTCGAGCGGCTCCTGGCTGACGGAGCTGACCCTCAATACCGGAAGCGAGCCCAAGAAGAAGCTGTCACTGCGAGGCGGTTTTGATGCCTTTGATGACAACAATGCCATCATGCAGTCGACGTCCCATACGCTCGGGGGCTCCCAACAGGGAGGAGGCCTGGTCCGCAACAAGGACCTGGATGAAGAGGCCTATGGTGCCGTGGTCAAGACCAAGATTGGACGCGTCCGCTCCATGTATTACCTGTTGGGATTGATGGACCCCAAGGTCGTGGCGCTGGACCGCCCGCTGTTCCCCTGGCAAACGCCCGCCCGCTTCAAGTTCAAGGGCCTCAAGGACTGAGCGCGCCAAACCAAGCACCCTGGGAGGTCTCCAGGACGGGGAGCCGAGAGGGCATGTCAGACCGGTGAGGTGCAATCTCCCCGGCGGGGGCGAGCGGCTCTGGGGAAGGCGGACCCCTCTGAGCAGCAGCGCCGCGACATGAAACCTCGGAGGCTTGGGACGTGGACACCCCTGGACGCAGATTCGGAAGCGCCGTGGTCATCGGCGGCAGCATGGCGGGGCTCCTGAGCGCGCGGGTGCTCGCGGACCACTTCGACAAGGTGACGCTGGTGGAGCGGGATGTCCGGGGGGAGGGGCCCGCCGCGCGCAAGGGTGTTCCGCAAGGGCCGCACATCCACGTGCTGTTGGACACGGGCCGGCGCATCCTCGACACGTACTTCCCGGACCTGTTCGAGCAACTCCAGGTCCAGGGCGCCGAGCTCATCGACTCGAGTGGAGACCTCGCCTGGCACCACTTCGGGGTGTGGAAGCTGCGCCGCACCAGCGGCATCCCCGGGCTGCTGTGCACCCGGCCCCTGCTCGAGTGGAACGTCCTGCGCCGGGTGAAGGCGCGGCCCAACGTGGCGGTGCGCGAGGGCTGCTCCATCGAAGGGCTCATCTGCGACGAGAAGGGCACGGGGCGCATCACGGGCGTCCGGGTCAAGACACCCCAGGGTGAGGAGTCGTGGGAGGCGGACCTCGTCGTGGATGCCAGTGGCCGGGGCTCGCGGATGCCTCAGTGGTTGGAGGCCATTGGCTACGCGCGCCCGGAGGAAGAGCAGGTCATCGTGGACCTTTCCTACACGACGTGCCTGCACGAGCCGCCGCCCCACTTCCAGAAGGACTGGAAGGCGCTCTTCCTCTATCCAAGTCCTCCCAAGGCCTGGCGCGCGGGTTTCATCTCACACGTCGAGGGAGGCCGGTGGCTCGTCACCCTCAATGGCTACTTCGGGGAGCACGCGCCCACCGAGTACGCGGGGTTCCTCGAGTACGCGCGCTCACTGACGCGTCCGGACCTGTACAACTACCTGAAAGAGGCCACGCCGATAGGGCCCATCTCCCAGCACAAGGTGAAGGACTGCCGGTGGCGGCACTACGAGAAGCTGCCCCGCTTTCCCGAGGGGCTGGTCATCCTGGGAGATGCCGCATGTGCCTTCAACCCCCTCTACGGGCAAGGCATGTCGGTGGCGGGGCTTGGCGCGGAGCTGCTGGACACCTGCCTTCGCGAGCAGGCCGAACGAGGCGAGCTCTCGGGCCTGGCGCAGCGCTTCCGCGAGCGGCTGCCTGAAGTCATCCGGCTCCCGTGGCTGTTGGGCACGGGCATGGACCTGTTGTATCCGCAGGCCGTCGGGAAGCGGCCCTACGGGCTGGGCTTGCTGCACTGGTACATCCTGCGGCTGATGGAGCGCACGTCGACCGACGCACACGTCCATCGCCAGTTCTACCGGATCCTGCACCTGCACGCGGGGCTGGAGGCGGTTCTCCAGCCCTCCGTGGCCTTGCCCGTGTTGGGCCATGGCGTCATGTCGCTCCTCCGCCCGCTCGAGCGGCTGGCGAATACCGAGACACGGCCTCCCCCTCTCACGCCCCCGCGTCCAAGCCCTGTCCCGGTCCAGAAGTCCACGGGGGGCATCCAATCCCCTGAATCGCGTCAAGGCGCTGCCCGTCCGCCGATCTCCGGAAAGCGTTCGTAGGTCCGCTTGAGCGTGTTCAGATGGGCGGGGTTGTCCAGGTCGAGCGGTGTATCCGTGAGCTGTACGAGCCACCCACCCGATGTTGTGCGCCGTGCCCGCGACAGCAATTCGGAGTCGCGGGCCGGGTCTGGGAATCCGATGGCCTTCGCAGCAGCGGCAGACCAGTAATTCATCCACCCGAGGTAGCAGGGAATCTCGGGCGAGCGGATGTGCTCGAAGGGCTTGAGGGCTGGCAGGCCCCGGCGTGGGGACGGCGGTCCTTCCAGCGTGGGGGCGGTCTGATACGCGATGTCCACCGCTGCTTCGTATGGCGTCGCTCGTCCCCATAGCGCCCGTGCTCCTTCCGCCATGCCCTCAAGCACAGCCGCCGCTGACGCGATTACCGGCTCGTCCAAGGGCAGTTTTGCGTGAACCTCAAACTGGGATTGACCGCCTGCGCTGAAGAGTCCATCTCTTTCCCTTCCCCACACCGTCACGGGGTAGCTCTGATCCCCGTTGCACACGATAGGAAATCCGCCTTCCGCAATGCTTTCGATGAGCCACGCGTCGCGCTGCGGCAGTGCGATGGGGCGCCCGCTCTTCGAGAGTCGCCACTCCAGACGCAGGTCGGGCAGCGCCTTCTCCAGTCCATGAACGCTATCGACTGTGCGGCGGTCTTTACCCACGAGCGCAGGCGCATAGACAATGATGGCAAGTCTTTTTTGCGTAGTCATCGCCTACACCCCGTGACAACAACCCTCAAAGACTGATCCGCTTGCAGCAGCGCATCTTTGTGAACTTGAGTGCTTACTCCAACGACAAATTGATATCCGCATGCCGCTGCGGCCCTTCGTTCTGCCTCCAATTGTTTGATTTCCTTTTCAATCTCTCGATCTCGGACGAAGTCATTGTACAAATCGAAGCGATGGGTCTTGATTTCCCAAAGCTTGCGTACTCCGACTTGCAACGCATCGAATCGTACACCGCCAACGAGCACGTCCATCCCTGGATAACGGTTGGGTGGGAACTTGTCGGCACACTCATTATGCGGGTCGTCCTCGCCCGCGTGGGGCACTGGAACAGGTTCGCAGCTGGCGCGTCCCGTCCGGTCCACGGGCACAGGCGGCACTGGAGGCTGCCAGTCCTGCCCCGCTGGCTCGGGCTTGGGATTGGGCTTGCGTTGTGCTTCAGCTTCCCGGGAGGCCACCTTCGTTCCTCGTGAGGTCCCTGCTTCCTCGGGGTATGCGTGCCGCAGTTCATACGCGTCCAGCGCTTCCTTGATGGCAACGCCGACCACCACCACGCCAAGCACGATCACGGCTCCCACGGCAATCTCAGGAGCCGCCAGTACGCAGAACCCGATTCCCACGACAGCGGCGTCAGCGGAGGCGACCGTGCATCTTCCCGTGGTGTCGTGGAACTCGAGCCGGTCATGGTCGAGGGTCCGATAGCACCTCTCCACCAGCGCGGGCCAAGGCTGCGACGCCTCACGGACGACGCACCGTCCCCCGTCCGTCCACGGCAGCGTCGCCGCTCGCTGGAGGTTGGCAAGTCGCTGGCTCCGCGTTCCCCGCTCGTTGGGAGAGGGCGTCGACGAAGCACAGGCAGAAAGAAAGAGCAGAAGCGCGATGCAAGCCCTGGAACGCATGACCACGGCCTTTCCACTACGGGAGGGAGCTACAGGTCAGGAATGGCCCATCCTGATCACGCGACGCGCCGCACCTCCGCGTGCTGCGCGTTGCTGCTGGATGGAGCCCACCAGCTAATGACGGCGGCGGGGCTTCGGTGGGACATCCAGTTTCGGGTCAGGCTCAGCGGCCATCAGTGGCTTCGCTGGCTCGTGCTGATACACCTGCGCCGGTAGTTGGAGCACACTGGCAGAGGCGCCCGGGGGCGGAGTCGCCGACGCCTCCAGGAGTCCATCCTCGGCCCAGGTTTCACAGAGCCGCTCAGCCTGTTCCATCACCGTCTGTGTTGCGGCGTCCTGCCGGTCCGGCGGGTACTTGTACTTGCGGAGCAACCGCTTCACGAGGGTTCTGAGCTTCGCCCGGGCCGCCTCCCGCTGCGTCCAGTCGATGGTCACGTTTCTGCGGATGATTTCCGTCAGCTCCCGGGCCATGGCCTTCAACACCGGCTCGCCCATGAATTGGAGCGCGGCATTGTTCAGGCCGAGCGCCTCGTAGAAGGCCAGTTCATCATTCGAGAGTCCGAGCTTCTCTCCCCGGGCCTGCGCCTCGCGCATCTCCTCGGCGAGCTTGATCAACTCCTCGATGACCTGCGCGGTTTCGATGGCCCGATTCCGGTACGACCGGACGGCGCGCTCCAGCATCTCCGAGAAGGTTCGTGACTGGACCAGGTTCGTCCTGGACCGGCGCTTCAGCTCGTCGTTGAGGAGCTTTCGAAGCAGCTCCAGGGCGACGTTCCGCTGCGGCAGTCCCCGGACTTCGGCAAGGAACTCGTCCGAGAGGATGCTGATATCCGGCTTCTTCAGGCCGGCAGCCGCGAAGATGTCGATGACCTCCTCGCTGGCGGCGACCGCCCGGCTAACGATCTGCCGGATGGCTTGATCGAGGTCCTCCTCGGGCCGTGCATCTACCGCTGTCCGTTTGACGAGTGCCGCCTTCACGGCCTGGAAGAAGGCCACCTCGTCCCGGACCTTCAGTGCATCCTCATGCGGTACCGCGAGTGCGAAGGCCCGGCTCAGCTCCGTGACTGTCTGGACGAAGCGGTCCTTGCCCTCCTCCTGCTTCAGGATGTGCTCCTGCGCCGTTGGCAGGAAGTTCAGAAGCCGCTTCGGGTCGCCGACCGCCTGTCGGTAGTCGAGCCCGTGGAACATGGCCTGGCAGACCTCGAAGCGGGCCAGCATCGCCGCCACGGCCTCATTCTGGTCGATGGCCGTGCCGCCCTTGCCACCGGCTTCCGTGTACGTGGCCAGCGCGGACTTAAGCTGATCGGCAAGCCCCAGGTAGTCCACCACCAAGCCGCCGGGCTTGTTCTTGAAGACGCGGTTCACCCGGGCGATGGCCTGCATGAGGCCGTGGCCGCGCATCGGCTTGTCCACGTACATGGTGTGGACACAGGGCGCGTCGAAGCCGGTCAGCCACATGTCCCTGACCAGGACCAGCTTCAGCTCGTCCTTCGGGTCCTTGAAGCGCTTGGCCAGGGCCTCGCGGCGGCTCTTGCCGCGGATGTGGCCCTGCCACTCCAGGGGGTCGGAGGCGGAGCCGGTCATGACGACCTTGATGGCGCCTTTCTCGTCGTCGTCGCTGTGCCATTCGGGCCGTAGCCGGACCAGCTCGCGGTACAGCTCTACGCAAATCCGCCGGCTCATGCAGACCACCATGGCCTTGCCGTCCATGGCTTCCAGGCGCCGCTCCAGGTGCTGCACCAGATCCCTGGCGACGACCCCGAGCCGCTTCTCCGTCCCAACGATGGCTTCGAGCTGGGCCCACTTGCTCTTGAGCCGCTCCCGGCGGACCTCCTCCTCGCCCTCCGTGACCTCCTCGAACTCGGAGTCGATCTGCGGTCGCTCTGAATCCAGCAGCTCCAGCCTGGCGAGCCGGCCCTCGTAGTAGATGGGCACCGTGGCGCCGTCCTCGACGGCCCGCTGAATGTCGTAGACGCTGATGTACTCACCGAAGACCGCACGGGTGTTCTTGTCCGTGGTCTCGATGGGAGTGCCAGTAAAGCCGATGAAGCTGGCGTGCGGCAGCGCGTCCCGCAGGTGCCGGGCGAAGCCGTCGATGAAGTCGTATTGGCTCCGGTGCGCTTCGTCGGCGACGACGATGATATTCCGGCGGTCCGAGAGCAGCGGGAACCGGTCGCCCTTCTCCTCCGGCGCGAACTTCTGCACGGTCGTGAAGACCACGCCGCCGCTGTTGACCCGCAGCTTGTCCCGGAGGTCCGCGCGGTCTACCGCCTGAACCGGCTTCTGCCGGAGTAGTTCATAGCAGCGGCTGAAGGTCGCGAAGAGCTGGTCATCGAGATCGTTCCGGTCGGTGAGAACCACCAGCGTCGGGTTCTGCATGGCTGGATGCAGGATGACCTTGCCGCTGTAGAAGGCCATGGTGAGGCTCTTGCCGCTGCCTTGCGTGTGCCAGACCACGCCGACGCGCCGATCTCCGTCCGGTCGCGCGGCTTGAACGGTGGCATCCAATGCCTGTTGGACTGCGTGGAACTGGTGGTAGCCGGCGAGCTTCTTCACGACCTCCGCGCCGTCCTCCTCGAAGACGACGAAGTGCAGGATGAAGTCCAGGAGGCGACGCTTCTCAAAGACGCCCCGCACGAGGACCTCCAGCCCCAGCAGGTTCGAGGGGGCAAGTGCTTCGCCTTCGATGGTCCGCCATGGGGCAAACCGCTCACGGTTACCCGTGAGCGAGCCGATGCGCGCCTCCAGGCCATCGCTGACGACGAGGATCTCGTTGAAGCGGAAGAGGGACGGAATGTCTTTCTTGTAGGTCTGGAGCTGGTGGAAGGCCGTCCAGATGGTGGCATCCTCGGCGGCGGCGTTCTTCAACTCGATGACGGCGACGGGGATGCCGTTGAGGAAGACGAGGATGTCGGGACGGCGGTTGTGGCCCGCCTCGACCACTGTGAACTGGCTCACCACCAGCCAGTCGTTGTTGTCGGGGTCCTCAAAATCGATCAGCCGCACCCGATCCCCGACGACGCGGCCGTCCCGAAGGTACTCGACCTCCACGCCATCGACGAGGAGCCGGTGGTTGCGCCGGTTCTCCTGAACCAGCGACGGATGCTCCTGGAGCAGGACCTTCCGGATGGCCTCGTCCAGCGCGGCCGCCGGCACACCCCTGTTGAGCTTTTCCACAGTGGCCCTGAACCGGTTCGCCAGGATGACCTCGCCCAAGCTCTCGCGGTCCGGGCCCGGCTCGTTCTTCTGGGCGACGACCACCGAGTACTCCAACTCCTCGAAGTACCGGAGCGCCTCCTCTTCTGCGACGGACTCGGTGAGGGTCGGGCCCATGGTCAGGCGCTCGCAGCTAGTCGGGTTTCGGCGTCGCGGAGCCGGATCTCGCCCGAGAGTAGCTTGGGCAGGAGGGCGTCCCGAAGCCCAGTTAGGGCAGCGTTCTCCTGTTCGCATTGGCGCTGACGCCGCCACATCGGTGCCAGAATCTCGACGAACCGTCTCTGGAGTCGATACGGAGGAAATGCGCAGCGAAGGGCATAGAAGTCTGACCGGCTGGTAGATGGGATCGCGGAGCCGGAATCGAGCGAGTTGATCCCGTCTTGAAGCAGTTCGTAGTAGGCCCAGCGCATCTCCAAGTCCTCGCGCGGTTCGACGAAGAACGCCGTGTCGATGACGAAGAACGGTTCATCTGAGTAGTGAATGCCCCGATAGGCTCCCTTCCTGCCCACGACCACACCCTCGTGCTTACAGAGCGCAGTGTCGTGGGAGCCGATGCGACCATTCGTTCCGAACACCGGAACGTCGCCGAGGCGATAATCCCGAAGAGCCTTGCCGTACTCTAGCGTCACCAGCTCGCCCCAATTCCTAGCCCTCCAACCCTCCGGAATCTCCCCCAGCTCGCTCTCCACGAACCGATTCGGGAACAGCGCCGCCGCCTCCGCGTCCATGCCCTCTGGTCGGCGGCCCTCGGCCTTGGCTCGGACCGGATCGAAGTCCACGAACCAGGACCGGAACAGCGCCTGGGCCATAGCCTCCAGGGTCCGGTTCATGCGGCGGTTCAGGTCGCTCTTCTCCTCCAACGCTTCGAGAAGCCGGACGAGATGGAGTCGGTCCGCCGAGGTTTCAGGCACCTGAAAGGCAAGAAAGTCCTCTCTCGCCAGCGAGAGGTTCGTTGTGCCGATTGCCCGCCCACGGCAGTAGCTCCTGTACTCCGGTGTTCGGAGGATCCAGTAGATATAGGCCGCAGGCGGCGCGCCCTGCCTGGGCACGAGCTTGACCGTATCCTGCGTCAGTCGTCCTTGCGATACCCAGGCTGGGACTCGGGCTACAGCACCAAGCAGGTCACCAGACTGCGTGACGTCCTTCAGAGAGACGTACAGGTCTCCAGGGTACAGGAGGAGCTTGTCGGGAGACTCTCCGCCGTACGTCCGCAGCGAATCGCCCCTGAATCCGCCGTCACGCGAGATGGATGCAAGCCCCAGAAGCACGGGGCCGGGTCGGTCGAGCAGAGCGCTCTTGTATGTGGTCCCCCTCTGGAGATCCACGAAGGATCCTAGCGGTCTCACCGTAGTCTCCCGAGGTTCTCGCGGATCGCCGCCTCCAGCAGTGCGCCCTCGGCGAACTGTGCCTCCAAGGTCGAGGTCAGGCGCTGGAAGCGAACGGCGAAGGGCTCGTCATCGTCCTGCACGTCCTCGGCGCCAACGTACCGGCCGGGTGTCAACACGAAGCCGTGGCTGCTGATCTCCTCCAGGCGCGCGGCCTTGCAGAAGCCGGCCACGTCCTCGTACTTGCCTGCGCCCTTGTCCCCGCGCCAAGCATGGTAGGTGCCGGCGACCCGGGCGATGTCCTCGTCGGTCAGTTCGCGGTGCGTGCGGTCAATCATGCGCCCGAGTTTGCGAGCGTCGATGAAGAGGGTCTCGCCGCGTCGGTCCCGGAGTCGGTTGTTCTTCTTGTCCCGCGCCAGGAACCAGAGGCAGACCGGGATCTGCGTCGAGTAGAAGAGCTGGCCCGGAAGCGCGACCATGCAGTCCACGAGGTTGGCCTCGATGATCGCCTGCCGGATCGCTCCTTCGCCGCTCTGGTTCGAGGACATGGAACCGTTCGCCAGGACGAAGCCGGCAGTCCCGGTTGGACTCAGGTGGTGAATGAAGTGCTGGACCCAGGCGAAGTTCGCATTGCCGGCCGGCGGGACACCGAATTTCCACCGGACATCCTCGCGCAGACGATCCCCGCCCCAGTCGCTGTCGTTGAAGGGCGGGTTCGCCAGCACATAGTCGGCCTTGAGGTCCTTGTGCTGATTTCGGTGGAAGCTGTCGGCGTTCTCCGCGCCGAGGTTCGCGTCAATGCCCCGGATCGCAAGGTTCATCTTGGCCAAGCGCCAAGTCGTGGGGTTCGACTCCTGTCCGAAGACGCTGATGTCCCCGAGCTTGCCGCCGTGGGCCTCCACAAACTTCTCGCTCTGGATGAACATGCCGCCGCTACCGCAGCAGGGGTCGAAGACCCGGCCACGGTACGGAGCCAGCATCTCCACGAGCAGCTTCACCACAGAGCGCGGCGTGTAGAACTGGCCCCCCTTCTTGCCCTCGGCGCTAGCGAACTCCGAGAGGAAGTACTCGTAGACGCGGCCGAGAATGTCCTTGCTGCGGTTCTCCCGGTCTCCGAGGCCGATGCTACCAATGAGGTCGATCAGCTCACCGAGGCGCTGCTTGTCCAGTCCCGGGCGGGCGTACTCCTTCGGCAGGACTCCCTTCAGGCTCGGGTTATCACGCTCGACGGCGACCATGGCGTCGTCCACGAGCTTGCCAATGATCGGCTGCTTTGCCTCCGCCTGAAGTTGAGTCCAGCGGGCCTCTCTGGGGACCCAGAAAATATTCTCAGCCCGGTACTCGTCCGGATCCTCGGCGTCTGCACCTTGGTCGGCTTCGGCCAGGAGTTGGGCCCGGCGCTCCTCGAAGGCGTCGCTGACGTACTTGAGGAAGATCAGGCCGAGGACCACATGCTTGTACTCGGCGGCATCAAGGTTGTTTCGGAGCTTGTCGGCCGCCTGCCAGAGGGTGGCCTCGAAGCCGAGATCGCCGCCGCTCTTCTCAGTGCGAGCACGTTTACTCGCTCCGGATTGAGGCTGGGCAGCCACGGACGCATTGGCGGCAGTCTCAACTTCGTCGGTGGTTACGCCGAGGTTCAAGATGCGCTGGACGAGGACATCCTTCTCTCGACCACCTCGGTCCAACCCCAAAGCCTCGCAGATAGCCTGAAGCTCCTCTCGCTTGAGCAGGCCGAGCAATTCTCCGAAGTCCACGGACTTGGACTCGATAATTGCGCTGATGTGGTTCTCTGCGACTCGACGGTCGCCGACATCTAACTTGAAGTGGTCGGAGAGGCGGATGAGCCGGTCACGGGAGAGCCGTTCAAGCGCGGAGCGCCGCTGCTGAGGAGTCAGGGGAGGGGAGAGAGCCATCGGCGGTGGAACATACCGCATCCTCCAAGGTGCTCCCCCAGTTCACGGGTCTTTCACTTCTACTCGGCGTTGCTGGACTCCGAGAATGCGGCACTGCGTGAAGCTCTCAAGGCCCCGTAGTTTTGGAGGGCACGCCGATGGGTGAGAGAGGCGAGTCGCAAGGAGGATTGACGTACGCAATCCGTACGTCATCGACCAGACTCCAGCGATCCCCAGAAAAGGCTCAGCCCCGTAGGTACCCGTTGCTTCCGGGTACCTACGGGGCTGTTCCAGTGTCCCCGACGGGATTCGAACCCGTGTTACCGGCTTGAAAGGCCAGCGTCCTGGGCCTCTAGACGACGGGGACGTCGTCACTGCTTGAGTCGCGGGGGGCTCGAACCCCCGACCCTCGGCTTAAAAGGCCGGTGCTCTACCAGCTGAGCTAGCGACTCGCTATTCTTTTTTTGGCACCGGCTGCGGATCCGCCAGCGGCCCCGCGAGGCGCTTCCTACCAGCAGCGCCCGGGGAGTTCCACTGGCGATCGCAGGCGCCCCTTCCTGACACGCCCCGTCCCGACCCGCGGTGAACATCCCCCGGCCCGTCGCCCTCCACCCGTCAGCGTCCGGCGCTATACACGGGGCATGTCCCAGGAAGCTCCCGAACCGCCCGACGACACCCCCGAGGACGAAGAGGCAGGGGAGCAGGCCCCGTTCCGCCGCTACCTCACCCGCGCGGGCGCCGAGCGCATGCACCGCGAGCTGCTCCAGCTCCTCAACGAGGCCCGCCCCAAGGTCACCGCCGAGGTCTCCGCCGCCGCCGCCCAGGGCGACCGTTCAGAAAACGCCGAATACATCTACGGCAAGAAGCGCCTCCGGGAGATCGACCGGCGCATCCGCTTCCTCTCCAAGCGCCTGGACACCGCCACCATCGTCACCCCTTCCGAACAGGGCGATCGCTCGAAAGTCTACTTCGGCGCCACCGTTACCCTGGAGGACGAGGGCGGAATCCGCAGCACGTACCAGATTGTCGGTTCGGACGAGATCGACGCCTCCGGAGGCCGCATCAGCGTCGAGTCACCCATGGGCCGCGCGCTCCTTCGCAAGGCCCTGGGCGACACCGTGGAGGTGCGGCGCCCACGGGGTGAGATTGAACTCACCCTGGTGGACATCCGCTACGACTAGGACGCTCCCATGCCCCGGACGCCAGAGCTCAGCTCCCATGCTCGCCGCACCTATTCGCGCCTGAGCAGCGCGGACCTGGCCGCGTCCGCGGAGGAGTCCCTGTCCCTGGACGACCTGGGCCTGGAGTCCGGCGGTGACCGCGTGGGCCTGGCGTTCGGCACCTACAGCCAGGAGGGCCTGGAGCACGCCCTGAAGGCCTACGGCTTCGCGCAGCGCCTGGAGGAGCGGGTGGGACCCGTCGACGTGCGCCTGTCCTGCCAGGATCCGTTCCAGCCGCGCATCACCGTCCTGAGCCGCCGCTACCACGCGGCCGTCGTGGACCTGTCCCTGCGTCAGGCCATGGGCGCGGAGGTCGGCTTCACCCGCTCGGCCGCGGAGGCGCCGCTGCTCTACGTGGACAGCCTCCTCCTGCAGCACCCGGGGCGCCCCTTCGATTGGAACCGTCCGCCGCTCCCGGGACAGCTCCATCCCGGGCTCTCCCTGTCGCGCGACCTGATGGAGCTTCTGCACCTCATGGCCCGCCGCATCGGCGCGGAGGGCGTGGCGCTGATGCCCGCGACCTTCTCCGCCGCGTGCGTCTACGAGCCGCGCTTCACCTTCGTGGATGGCGCCGCGCAGGGGCACTTCAGCGCCCTTCGCCGCGCGGGCCGCGGCTGGCCCCGCTGGCTCGTGGCGTGGGCGGTGGAGCTGGGCTGCATGCGGGACGCGCAGGGACAGGCGGCCCTCTTCACGCCCACGCCGATG
Organism: Corallococcus sp. CA054B; assembly: GCF_003611625.1. Classification (NCBI taxonomy): domain Bacteria; kingdom Pseudomonadati; phylum Myxococcota; class Myxococcia; order Myxococcales; family Myxococcaceae; genus Corallococcus; species Corallococcus sp. CA054B. The sequence continues at coordinate 18,273 of NZ_RAVY01000037.1, read as the reverse complement.
ATCAGCCCCCTGTCGCGGCGGGTGGCCCGGCGGCTCGACACGAACGGTTGGCACAAGGCCTGGCGCTTCCACGCGAAGCAGGTGCTGTCCCTGGACGAAGAGTTGCTGCAGGCGCGCTTCCCCTGGGCCCGCATGCCTCCCGGCCCCCCGCCCGAGAGGGTAGTGGAGGTCCTGGGTTATGATCCGCTGGCGCCCGCGTCTCCGTTCCAGGACGCTGGCGAGCCCGCGCCCGCCGCGCTGCGCACGGCCGCGACGTCCTGAGGGCCGTTGTAGCGCCCTGTTCCGTCGGGAACGGCCGTGCTGTTTCGGACGGACCTTCGCGCTTTCAGACGGGAATGCAGCTGGTGGCCCCTCGTTCGGTGCCTATATTGGAAGGCGTCGGTCCTCCACGGTCGTCGCTCGCCGTCAGCAATCGCACCCGAACCAGGTCAGGTCGCGAAGCCCTCGATGCGAAAGAACTTCATCCTCGACACGAACGTCCTCCTCCATGACCCCCGCAGCATCTACGGGTTCAAGGACAACAACGTCATCATCCCCATCTACGTCATCGAGGAGATCGATCAGTTCAAGCGCGATCTCTCCGAGCTGGGGCGCAACGCGCGACTGGTGGCGCGCTACCTGGACTCCTTCCGCGCTGAAGGCTCCATGAAGGAGGGCGTCCCGCTGCCGCACGGCGGGATGCTCCGCGTGGCCTTCACCGACCGTTCGCTGCCGTCCTCCATGGCGGACAGCAACCTGGTGGACAACCGCATCCTCGCGGTGGCCCTGGACCTGATGGAGACCGAGCCGGAGACCCAGGCCGTCTTCATCACCAAGGACACCAACCTGCGCATCCGCGCCGACGCCCTGGGCCTGTCCGCCCAGGACTTCGACACCGAGCGCGTCGAAATCACCGACCTCTACACCGGCTTCACGGAGCTGCTCGTCCCCACGGAGATGGTGGATCAGCTCTACAAGCCCGGCGGCGAGGTGGAGGTGCCGGCCCAGGACCGGCTCTTCCCCAACCAGCTGGTGCTGCTCAAGGACGAGCTCAACCCGTCCCACACCGCCATGGCCCGCTTCAACGGCGCCAAGGCGCGGCTGGTGCCGCTCGCGCGCAACAGCAAGGAAGGCACCTGGGGCATCCGGCCGCGCAACATGGAGCAGGCCTTCTGCCTGGACCTGCTGCTCAATGACGAGATCAAACTCGTCACGATCGTCGGCAAGGCGGGCACGGGCAAGACGCTGCTCGCCATCGCCGCGGGCCTGCAGAAGGTGACGGAGGAGGGGCTGTACCACAAGCTGCTGGTCAGCCGTCCCATCTTCCCCCTGGGCCGGGACATCGGCTACCTGCCGGGCAGCGTCGAGGAGAAGCTCAACCCCTGGATGCAGCCCATCTTCGACAACGTCGAGTTCCTCATGAACCTGAGCCGCGCGGACAAGAAGGCCGGGCGCGGCCACCATGAGCTCATCGACCTGGGGCTGATGGAGATCGAACCGCTCACGTACATCCGCGGGCGCAGCATCCCCAACCAGTTCATCATCGTGGACGAGGCGCAGAACCTCACCCCGCACGAGGTGAAGACAATCCTCACCCGCGTGGGCGACAACACGAAGATCATCCTCACCGGCGACCCGTTCCAGATCGACAACCCGTACGTGGACTCCACGAACAACGGGCTCGTGCACGTGGTCAACCGCTTCAAGAACGAGAAGATCGCCGGCCACATCACCATGGCCAAGGGCGAGCGCAGCATGCTGGCCGAGTTGGCGGCCAACCTGCTGTAGAGCGCCGAAGGCCCGTGCCTGATAGAGACGTGTCATGACCCAGGACGGCACCGACAAGCCCGACACCCCCGGCGAGGAGAAGAAGCCCCTCGTCGAGTACCCCTCCGTGTACGAGTACAAGGTGATGGGCAAGGCGACGGTCGAGGAGACGCCCGGCTTCGAGGAGCACGTGCGCTCGCTCTTCCGGCGGAAGCTGGGGTCGGAGGTCTCTCCGGACTCCATCCACGTGCAGCACAGCCGCAAGGGGAAGTTCGTGTCCCTGAGCGTGTCCGTGCTGCTGTTGTCCGAGGAGCAGCGCCGGGCCATCTACGCGGAGCTGCACCAGGATCCCCGCATCGTCTACTACCTGTGAGGCAGGCGGTGCGCGGGCGGATGCCCCAGGGCGCCCGGAGGCCGCCGGCGGCTGGAAGTCCGGCCGGGGTGCGTATATGAGGGTGGAATGAGTCCCGCCGAGCACTTCCCGCTGTACCACCCGCCGGGGGCGCAGCGCGCGTTCGGATCCGACGACGCCACGCGCCGCTTCGCCAAGGTGGCCCAGCTCGAGCAGGGCTCTCGCGTGCTGGTGCTCGGCTGTGGTCCGGAGGGCGGCGCCGCCGTGCTGCTGGCCCAGGAGCTCAAGTGCTCCGTGGTGGCCGTGGACACGGATGAGACCCTGGTGTCCCCCGTCCGCGAGCGCGTGCGCGCCCAGGGCCTGGCGGATCGCATTGAAGTCCGCCGCGTGGCGCCGGACGCACTGGGCATGCTGGATGGCCCCTTCCACGGCATCCTCGTGCCGGGGCGCGTGCAGTACCCGCTGGACGTGTCGCTGCGCACGTTCCGCCCGCTGTTGGGCAAGCGCGGCCGCGTGGGCTTCACCTTCCCGGCGAAGGTGGGCCGCTTCACGCCCAAGCCCGTGCTGGACTTCTGGGAGAAGCGCCTGGGCGCGCCGCTGCTCTTGCCGCGCGAGCTGCTCCAGGCGCTGGAGACCGCCGGCTTCGAGCCGGAGTCCGTGGAGTCGCTGCACGACACGGAGCTGGACGCGCTCTACAAGGACATGGAAGCGCACCTGCCGGAAGGCGCCGCGCCGGAGAGCGCCACCTTCCGCGAGGAGCTGGCCCTGCACCGCGAGCACAACCAGCGGCCGGGCGTCAGCTACGCGTTCGCCGTGGGCCGGCGCAAGGAGCCGGGCGAGAAGCCCCCGGCGTCGCGCGACCGCGGCTGAAGTCTGTCGGAGCCTTGATGCGTGGGGGAGGGCCCGGACTGCCTGGGCCCTTCGACCGCCAGGGGACTACTGCACGCCGTTGAAGTCGAGCAGCTCGATGGACTCGGGCGCCACGGACAGCGTGACCTGCTCGCGGTAGCCGGCCGCGTCGCCGCCGACCTGGAAGGGCATGGGGCGCGCGAAGCGGATGGTGACCTCGCGGGCGTGGAAGTCGTGCAGGCCTTCCGGAGCCCAGCGGCCGTTCCACAGGCGGGGGAGGTTGGCCAGCACCTGCGTGGGCGACACCTGGCCCAGGCGCAGCTGCAGGAAGCCCCGGCGGTCATTCGCGTGGGGGAACATGCGGAAGCCGTAGCCGTAGAAGGGCATGGTGCCCGCGGCGGCCATCATCAGCTTGCCCCGGAAGAGCACCGCGCCCGGCGCCAGCGGCGCGCCCACCGTCTGGCCCTCCGCGCCCAGGCGGTAGGCCTCCGACGGGCCGTTGACGACCTCGCACTCCACCAGCACGGAGCTGGTGAGGTAGTGCGGCACCGTCTTGAAGGCCACCGCGGAGAAGTAGCCGCCACCGCCGGACATGACCCGCTTGAACATGCCCTTGCCCAGCGACTCCTTCACGGAGATGTAGTCGTTGAGCACCTTGCCATCCACGCCCAGGCCCGCGAAGGGCGCGCGCTGGCCGTCCACCTGCACCAGGTCCATGGTGCGCACGCTGGGGAACTCCGCCGCGCGGGCGCGCACCACGTCATTGAGGATGCCGTCGCCCCGGGTGCTGGACGCGTTGACGAACGCCGCGATGCCGTTGCCCGTGCCCAGCTTGAGGATGCCGAAGCGCGGCGCGGCCTGGCCGGCGAACTTCCCGCGCGGGCCCACCTGCTGCAGCACCTCGTTGACGAAGCCCATGAAGGTGCCGTCGCCGCCGCCGGTGAACACGGTGGGGTAGCCCCGCTCCAGCACCGTCTGCGCGATGCGCCGCGCGTCCAGCGGCGAGCGCGACAGGAACAGGTCCTCTTCCGGCACCACGTGCGACAGCAGCTTGACGACCCGGGCGTCCACCTTGCGGGCGTTCGCGTTCAGCAGCACCGCGACCTTTGGTTCGGCGGACGGCAGCGCCGCGGGCGAGCGGCGGAAGTCCGTGGAACGCAGGGGCTGAACCAGCATGGACGACTCCAGAGGGGCGGGGAGCGGTATGACAGCGATGACGCGGTTCGGACTGTGCACTTTTCTCGCCAACCCCTGACGCGCGGCGTTAGCCGGGCGCCCTGATGTGATTTCGAGGGGTTGAACGGTCCGCTGGTGTCCAAAATGCCCGCCCGGTTGCTACCGCGGGGTGACGGCAGTGTAGAGCGCGTTACGCACCCGTGGCGCGCGGATGGCGTTCTGGTGACGCAGCGCCTTCCCGGACTGCGCACTGCGCTACGCAGCGGGCGTCATCACCTTTGCGTTGGGTGCCCGGGCCTACGGGGAAACCCGCCCTCGCGTTTGACACGCCGGGGGGGGTGGTTACGTTGGGCTTACATCGGGATTTCGCAGGAAAAACGCAGTCATTTCCAGAGGATGGGAACCGTGGGCAAGATTATCGGAATCGACCTGGGCACCACGAACAGCGTGGTGGCGATCATGGAGGGTCGCGAGCCCAAGGTCATCGTCAACGAAGAGGGAGCACCCACCACGCCTTCGGTGGTCGCGTTCACGAAGGACGGGGAGCGCCTGGTCGGTCAGGTGGCGAAGCGCCAGGCCATCACCAACCCGGAGCAGACCGTCTACTCGGTGAAGCGCTTCATGGGCCGCCGTTTCGAGGAGACGACCGAGGAAGCGAAGCTCGTCCCCTACAAGGTGGGCCGGGGCCCCAACGGCGACGCGCGCGTGGACATCGCCGGCAAGCAGTACAGCGCGCCGGAGATCAGCGCGCAGGTGCTCCTGAAGCTCAAGCGCGCCGCGGAGAACTACCTGGGTGAGAAGGTGACGGAGGCGGTCATCACCGTCCCGGCGTACTTCAACGACGCCCAGCGCCAGGCCACGAAGGACGCCGGTGAGATCGCCGGCCTCACCGTGCGCCGCATCGTGAACGAGCCCACCGCGGCCGCGCTCGCGTACGGCATGGACAAGAAGAAGGATGAGAAGATCGCCGTCTACGACTTCGGCGGCGGCACCTTCGACGTGTCCATCCTGGAGGTGGGCGAGAGCGTCGTGGACGTGCTCGCGACCAACGGCGACACGCACCTGGGCGGCGACAACATCGACCTGGAGATCATGAACTGGCTGATCAGCGAGTTCAAGAAGGACACCGGGCTCGACGTCAGCAAGGACAAGATGGTCATCCAGCGCCTGAAGGAGGCGGCGGAGAAGGCCAAGATCGAGCTGTCCAGCGCGACGCAGACGGAGATCAACCTGCCGTTCCTCACGGCGGATGCTTCTGGTCCGAAGCACCTGAACGTGAAGCTCACGCGCGCCAAGTTCGAGCAGATGATTGGCCCGCTGGTGGAGCGTTCGCTGGAGCCGTGCCGCAAGTGCCTCAAGGACGCGGGGCTGGACCCCAAGGAGCTCAACGAGGTCGTGCTGGTGGGCGGCTCCACGCGCATCCCCATGGTGCAGGAGGCCGTGAAGCGGCTGTTCGGCAAGGAGCCCAACCGCTCCGTGAACCCGGACGAGGTCGTGGCGGTGGGCGCCGCGGTGCAGGCGGGCGTGCTCTCCGGAGAGGTGAAGGACATCCTCCTGCTGGACGTGACGCCGCTGTCGCTGGGCGTGGAGACGCTGGGCGGCGTGATGACGAAGCTCATCGAGCGCAACACCACCATCCCCACGCGCAAGTCGGAGACCTTCTCCACGGCGGCGGACGGCCAGACGCAGGTGGAGATCCACGTGCTGCAGGGTGAGCGCGAGATGGCGGGCGACAACCGCAGCCTCGGCCGCTTCCACCTGACCGGCATGCCCCCGGCGCCGCGCGGCGTGCCGCAGATCGAGGTGACGTTCGACATCGACGCGAACGGCATCCTCAACGTCAACGCGAAGGACAAGGCGACCGGCAAGGAGCAGAAGGTCACCATCAGCCACTCGTCCGGCCTGTCGAAGGACGAAGTGACCAAGATGGTCGACGACGCGCGCAGCAACGAGGCCGCGGACAAGGCGCGCCGCGAGCTGGTCGAGGTGAAGAACCAGGCGGAGAGCCAGTCCTACGCCGCGGAGAAGATGATCAAGGAGAACAAGGACAAGCTCACCCCCGAGGTGGCGAAGGCCGTCGAGGACGGTGTCGCGGAGCTGAACTCCGTCCGCGAGGGGCAGGACAAGGACGCCATCAAGGCGGCCCTCGAGAAGCTCCAGCAGGCCAGCTACAAGGCGGCGGAGGAGATGTACCGGGCCACCGGCGGCGCGCCGGGCGCCACGCCTCCTCCGGGCGCCGAGCCCTCCGCGGCTCCGGGCTCCAGCGCCCAGCCGTCCGCGAAGGACGACGTGGTGGACGCCGAGTTCCGCCAGTCGTAACTCCGTGAGCCACCCGCCCCGCGGCGGGGGCTGAAGTCCCAAGGGCCGGTGCTCCGACGAGGGGCGCCGGCCTTCTTTTTTCCGAGGCGGTGGACGGGTGTGCCGGACGCGGGATGAGGTCCGGGAGCAACCCCGCGAATTCACGCGGGCGCGCGTGGCGGAGGCACTGCAAGGGGCGGGTGGGTTCCTCGCTGTCCACTCCGAAGGTGTCCCGCCATGTCCCGCATCGACTCCCTGCTGTCCGGCGTCCTCCCCGACCTCGCCGCGCCCGAAGGCGTAGCGCTTCCCCTGGCCCCGCGCTCGGAGGCGCCTTCACGGACGCCGGCCGCTCCGGCCAACTCCGTGGAGGTGTTTCGGGGGACCGGCGCGCAGGCCACGGCTCCCGCGCGGGCGCCGCAGGTGGCGCCCCGGGCGCGGGAGGGCAACGGCTTCGACTTCGGCGTGGGGGGCGCGTTCCCGCCGAAGCCCACTGGCTCCATCCAGGAGCAGCTGAAGCAGGGAGCGCGGCTTTTGGAGCAGACCCAGGCCGCCGCGTTCAGCGTGACGTTGGACAAGGGCGCCTTGATGGATGCCTATGCGCGCAAGCAACTGGGGCACCTGGACCCGAGCCCGCCCATCGCGGGCGCTCCCACGGCGCTCACCGACTACACCAGCACCATCCCCGGCGTGTCCGCGAGGGACGCCTTCGAGGCCTTCGTCAGCAACCCGGAGCTGCTCTTCGGCGCGGCGGGCATCTCCCTGCGGCCGGCGGCGAGCGCGCTGACGGACGGCGCCCGGCTGTTCCTGGAGGAGCAGGGCCCGCCTCCAGTGTGGGCGCCCATCACCGTGAAGCTCAACGAGACGGAGCGCGTCGTCCACATCACCACCCTGGACGGACACCCGCTGCGCGGCACCAACCAGTTCGTCTTCGACGACGACGGCAGCGGCGGCACGCGCATCCGACAGTACTCGGCCTTCCAGGGCAGCTCCCCGGCGACGTCGGTAGGCATGGCGCTGATGGATCCTATTGAACGGCAGCACGACATCTGGCGCAGCGTGCACGGGCAACTGCATGAGATGCTCAAGCCGCGTTGACATACTGGGGGCAAGGGGGAGGTGACCCATGACGACGCTCCAGACGACACCGCCGGGACATGACGTGGTGCTCTACGACAGCCACTGCCGCGTCTGCAGCGGCGCCGCGCGGGAGATGCGCAAGCTGGTGGGAGGGCAGGGCACGCAGCTGCTCTCGTTCCGCGACGAGGGCGTCCTGGCCGCCTTCCCGGGGGTGAGCTTCGAGCGCTGTGAGAAGGCCATGCAGCTCATCCAGGCGGATGGCCGGGTCCTGGAGGGAGCGGAGGCCATTGTCCGCGCGCTGGGCCGGCGGCCGTTGGGGCGGCTGCTCTACGTGTACTACGTCCCCGGACTGCGGCAGCTGGCGGACGCGGTGTATGGGGTGGTGGCCCGCTACCGCTTCCGCATCGCGGGTCGCAACTGCCCCGACGGGGCGTGCGCGGTGCACTTCAAATAGAGGGAGGGGCGCGGGTAGCATGCGGCCTTCCCCGCATCCTCCTCTGGCCCCTTCGTGACTTCGCCTCCTCCCAACCTGCAGGCCGCCCAGTCCTTTCGCCGCTTCTTCGGGGAGCTGCGGGAGACGTACCTGGAGCGGGAAACGCTGTTCACGCAGATTGAGCTGGCGCTGCTCTGCCGCGAGCACGTGCTGGTGGTGGGGCCGCCCGGGACGGCGAAGAGCGCGGTCGCCAGCGCTGTCCTGGGGCGCATCACGGACGAGGTGTCCGGCCTGCCGTCGCTGTTCTCCAAGCAGATCGCGGAGACGACGCTGCAGACGGACCTCATCGGTCCGGTGGACTTCAAGGTGCTCACGGAGACGGGGCGCACCGAGTACCTCACCGACGAGGGCATGCTGGGCGCGGTGCACGCGTTCCTGGACGAGGTCTTCGACGGCCGGGACATGTTGCTGCGCTCCATCCTCAACGTGATGTACGAGCGGGAGCTGAAGCACGGCCGCAAGGTGACGGCCGGCCGCACCGAGTGCGTGGTGATGACGAGCAACCGGTACCTCACGGAGGTGCTGGCGCGCTCGCCGGAGCTGCTCCTGGCGTTCGCGGACCGGTTGAGCTTCATCAGCTTCGTGCCCAAGGCCTTCGCCCGGCGGGAGAGCCGGGCCGCCATGCTGCACCGCTTCGTGCACGGGACGCGGCCGGACCTGCGCGCCACGCTGACGCTCCAGCAGCTGGACCTGCTCCAGGACGCGGTGGCCCAGGTGAAAGTGCCCGGCCACGTGCTGGAGGGCGTGGAGATGCTCACGGACGCGCTGGAGCGCGCGCTCGTGGCGCAGGTGTCGAAGCTGCCGGACTACGTGCCCACGAAGTACTTCTCCCAGCGCTCGGTGGTGAAGGCGCTCTGGACGCTGAAGGCGGCGGTGGTGCGCGATCAGATCTACCGCCGTCCGGACCGGCCGCTCGAGGCGACCGTCGAGGACCTGGACGCGCTGCGCTGGTTCTTCCTCCTGGGAGGTCCTCCCGCGGCGGAGGCGGACGCGCTGCTCAAGGCGGCGGTGGACCCTCGCGAGCGGGCGCAGCTGGAGATCGTCCGGCTGGAGCAGCGCACCTTCGACGAGGTGCTGGGCAAGGTCCGGCAGGAGCTGGGCGGCGGCGTGGAGCGCGAGGCGACGACGCTCGCGGCCGCCGACGACGTGAACGCCGCGGAGGGCCTGAGCCGCAACTGGCAGGCGGGCGTGGTGTCCACCACCGCGCGCGGCGTGCTGGGCAAGCTGGTGCCCGGGCCTCGCCATGGCCAGAACCGGGCGCCGCTGCTGGTGGCGGCGCGTGCGCTGGTGGCGGCCCTGGAGCAGCGGTTGTCGCGGGGCATGGCGGCGGGGCAGGGGGAGGGGCGCGGCGGCGTGGCGTTGCTGATCGCCATCCGGGACGTCCTGGAGCTGAGCCGGTCGGTGCCGGAGCTCAAGCCGGGCTACCCCGCGCTGTGCGAGTCGGCCGCGCGGTTCCTGGAGCAGGCGCTGGAGATGAGCGCGTCCGCGGCGGAGGGGCTCGCGTTCGAGGACACCGTCAAGATGGAGTGGCTGGTCGGGCTCGCGGAGAACCTGGAGGAGGAACTGGGCGTGATGGGCTCGCTGGCGGCGATGCTCAGCGAGGCGGTGCCATCCCTCCACGAGCGGCTGCGCGACGCGGACCGGAACACGCGCCACCGGGTGGTGGCCGCGCTCCGGCGCCGGGTGGCGGCGGCGTTCCCTGCGCAGGCGCCCCGGGGCCGCAAGGATCCGCTGGACGCGCTGTCCGCGGACTCGCGGCGGCTCACCCAGTTGGAGAACGCCCTGACGGCGTTGGATCCGTCCCAGGCGGGGTTGAAGCAGGAGCTGCTCCGGCCGCTGAGCGTGGCGTACGCGCGCGAGGTGCTGGGAGCGACCCCGTTCGAGCGCATCGAGCAGTACGGCCGCGCGGTGCAGGCGGTTGCGGAGAACCTGCGGCGCGAGGGCGTGACGGCGGAGCCGGTGCTCGCCGAGTGCCGCGACCTGATGGAGAACCGCCTCCGGGAGCATGCCAGCGTGCTGTCTCGCGAGGTGGCCAGCCCGCCTCCGGCCCCCAACGCCGTGCTCAATGGCGACGCGTACACCTACTACCGGGGCGAGCTGTCCGCGCAGGCCCCGGACGGCGAGCTGACCGCGCTCGTGGGCCTGGACGGACAGCTGATGGCGGCGCGTCCCCCGTCCGCGTCCGCGTTCCTCTCCGACACGGTCCGCGCGGCCGTGGCCGAGGCGGAGCTGTCCTTCCTACTCTCGCGCATCAAGTACCTGCGCAGCTGGCTGACGCAGCTGCTGTCCGCGCTGCCCGCCCCCGAGGCGCTCAACGGCCGTGCGGACGCGGAGCGCACCTTCGAGCGGCTGGTTCGCAGCCGCTTCCCCCAGCTCGCGCTCAAGGAGGGTGAACTGGTGCGGCTCAAGGCCACGCTGGGCATGCTGGAGACGCTCCCGGGCGAGCTGGGAGAGCGCGCGCGCAAGCTGTCCACCCAGCTGCGCGGCATCGACGAGGACTTCGGACGCTTCAGCCGTCAGGTGCTGGAGCGGCGGACCGCGCCGTGAGCGCGGGGGCCCTGTCCGGAAGGCGGCGCTGAGACGTGCTGGCGCGTCGGCTCACTCCCCTGCGGCAGCGCCTGGATGCGCTCCGCCAGCCCGTGGTGGCCCGTGGTGGCGCGTGGTCCTGGCCCTTCGGCCGCAAGCTGAAGGGACCGGAGGACCTGGGCCTGCCGGTGCTCGTGGCGCTCGACCGCGAGCTGGATCGCGTGGGCATCCACACCGCCGCGGATGCCCGGCTCCTGCTCGCGCTGGGCACCCAGCGGGGCAGGGCGGGGGCGCTCGCGCAGGGGCTCGCGACGCGCGCGAACCAGGCACTGGAGGAGTACGAGGAGTGCCTGCGCCTGGTGGAGAAGGCGCACCGCTCCGGGGAGATGCCTTCGGGGGCCCTCACCGCGCTGGACCGCGGCTTCGTGCGGCTGGCCCGCGCGGTGAAAGTGGCGGAGCTCTTCAGCCGTCCACTGGAAGCGCAGGGCGGTGAGGACGCGCCGTTCGAGATCTTCGAACGCCCGCCTGGGACGACCCGGGAGCGGCCGCCAGCCAATGCGCGCCTGGCCGTCGCGGAGCTGTTGGCCGCTCGCGCGCGGGACAACGTCATCGACCTGGTGCAGAAGCGGCGCGACCTGGACCTGGCCCACGAGATGCTGCTGCGCCTGGGCACCACGGACGCGGACCGCGCGCGGAGCATGGCGCTGCGCACCGACGTGGCGGAGGCGCGCGAGCGGGTGCGCGAGGTTCCACCCACGCGCTCCCTGGAGGCGCTGGTGCGCGGTGTGCGGGAGACTGCCCAGAAGGATCCCCGGGGCGCCTACCGTTCGTTGCAGGGCCTCTACGAGCGCGCCATCGAAGCGGGCGACGCGGAGCTGGCCTCGGCGGCGCGGCGCGCGCTGACGCCGCTGCTTCCCCCCGAGTCCCGGCTGACGCGGATGGTGGAGGAGGCCGAGGCGGGCACGCGGCTCCAGTGGCTGGGAGAGGCGGATGCCGAGGCGGAGTCCGGACGCGAAGCGGAGGATTCGCCGGACGAGCAGCTCGCGGACCTGGCGTTCTCCCTGAAGCCGGAACAGCTGGCCACGTTCGACCTGGCGGCGGGATGCGCGCGCTTTTTCGACGTGGAGGACGCACTGTCGGAGGAGATCGTCGAGAAGGACGCCGCCGCCGTGCGGGCCGTCCCGCGGCAGGTGCCCTATCCGACGCAGACGATGTCGTTCGCCACGACGGGCAGCCTGGACGAGGTCCACCACTTCGTCATCACGGACCCCCGGCGTCTGCTCCAGGACCTCGCGGGGCACCGGCAGCTCGTGCGCACGTACCTGGACGACGCGCCGCCCCCCAAGCCGCGCAAGGTGAAGCGCACCGCCGTGCGCGTCTACGTCTGTGACGCCTCCGGCTCCATGCACGGCGCGCGGGCGCGCTTCCGTGACGCGCTGATCATCGCGGAGCTGAACAACCTGCGCGTGAAGGCGCGGCGCGGAGAGAACTTCGACCCGCTCTACTTCAGCTTCTTCAACGACGTGCCCACGGAGCTGGCCCGCGTGGACACCGCCGCGGAGGCGACCCGGCAGATTGAAAAGCTCTTCCGGGACTCACCCGCGGAAGGGCAGACGGACATCTCCCTGGCCCTGCTGTCCGCCTTCGACTCCATCCGCGCCGCGCAGGGGCGCGACCCGTACCTCGCGCGCGCCACGGTGGTGCTCATCACCGACGGCGAGGACCGCGTGGACCTGGACCTCATCCGCCGCACGCGCGCGCCCATGGGCGCCCTGGACATCGCGCTGAGCTTCATCTCGCTGGGCGAGGAGAACCCGGACCTCAAGTCCCTGGTGCTGGAGCAGCGCGCCGCTGGAGGCCGCGCCTTCTACCACCCGCTCTCCGACGAGGAGATCCGCTGGGCCCGCACGGAGTTCGACACGCCCTGGCGCACGCTCCTGCCTCGCGACGTGCCGGCCTCACTGGAAGCCCTGGAGGCCCTGGCCCCGCACCTGGACGCGCTGGAGGCGGTGGCGGCGGGCCGCGCTCCCGGGTCGGGCGTGGCGGTGGAGGCCTCCTTCGACGCGCTCTTCCCAGCCGCGCCCGCGGCGTCCCCCGTGCCGGAGGCGCCCGGCGCGGAACTCGTGGCGCGGGTGACGGACATCCTGGAGGCGGTGGGCGAGGCCGCGTCGCTTGCCTCCGCGGACCGGCGCGCGACGGAGAGCGTGGTGCTCCTGCAGCACCTGCTGTCCGTCTACGGACTTACGCCCGCGCGCTACCTGGCCGTGCTGTCCGGCGGCGGGCGCCCGGTGGCCGAGGCATTGGAACGCGTGCGGTTGCTCTGCCGCCCGTTCGGGTAGGCTTCGGCTCGCGCCATGTTCGGCTTCCTCAAACGCAAGAAGACACCCGCGGCGCCCGTGGACCCGTTGGCCACGTTCGACCGGCTCATCGAGGACCTGGAGCGTCAGGCGGCCGAGGTGCGCAAGTCCGCCGCCACGCTGCTGGCCCTCAAGGGCGAGCTCTCCCGCGGCGTGACGCGCTACACCGCCCGCCTGGGCGACATCGCCGGACGGCGGCAGACGGCGCATGACCGGGGAGACGCGAAGGGCGTGGGCGTGCTGGAGCGCGACCGCGTGCAGACCGAGCGCCTGTTGGAATCCACGCGGGAGTCGCTGCGACGCGCGGAGCGGGACTCGGAGCTGCTGCTCGGCGCGGCAGGCGAGCTGGGCGAGCGCGTGGCGGACCTGCGCATCGAGCGGGAGAGCGCGTCCGCGCGCATGGCCGCGGGAGGCGTCGTCACGGAAGCGCTGCGCGAGCAGGTGGAGCGCTTCGACCGGGTGATGGCGCTGGACGCGGCGCGCGACGAGGTGGAGAAGGCGCACGCCCTGGCGGACATCTACCGCGAGGAGCACCAGCCCCACGCCGCGCCCGAGCGCGTGAAGTAGGGCAGGGCGCTTCTCAGGTCCGCCGCGCCGTCTGGTGCAGCTCCAGCACGATGTTGCCGCCCTTGAAGAGCCGCACCGCGCCGGACGTCTGGCTCACCGTGAGCGCGATGCAGTGCGTGGACGACGTGATGCCCGCGGAGGCCGCGTGGCGCGCTCCCAGGCCCAGGGGAATCTTCACCGTGTCGTCGTTGGCGGACAGGTAGCGGCCCGCGGACAGCACCACGCCGTCCTCGCGGATGACGAACGCGCCGTCCAGCACGGAGAAGTTCTTGATGGCGTCGCGAATCTTCGGGTCGAGCACGTTGCGCTCGGACTCCGACAGGCCCTGGAACGGGTTGATGGTGAGCTGCCGGCTCTTCTCCAGCACGCTCGTGTGGTCACCAATCGTGATGATGGTCCCGATGGGATGGCCCTCGAAGCCCTCCTGGCCAATCTGCAGCGCCAGCTGGATCAGCGCGTCCACCACCTGCGAATTGAACTCTTCGCCCAGCTTCACGCCCTCGATGGCCAGCCGGTCGTCCAGCGACCCGCCGATGCGCATCTGCATCAGCGTGTCCGGCGCGCGGCCCACCTTGCCCGTCATGCAGAGCACCAGGTCGCCTTCCTTGAACGCGCCCTGGGACAGCGCGGACACGAGCGCCACCTTCACTCTCTCCGTGCGCGAGTAGTCGTACGCGGGGATGACGAGCGCGCTCAGCTTCTTGCGCAGGAGCTCCTGCGCCAGCGGCTCCAATGTCACCGCGTACACCAGCTTCTTGCGCGCGGGCTTACCCCGGAGGTCCTCCGGAGCAATGGGCGTGTCGCAGATGTAGAGGAAGTGGTCGACCTCGCTCTTGGCGGCCAGGGAGAGCGCCGAGCGCAAGAATTCCCGATCGAACTTCGTGTTGTCGCTCAAGGCGCCCCTCGTGCACCCTTCGTTTTAGAGCAGGTCAGCTTGACACTGGCAGCTGCATGAATAAAGCTTTCGGGCCCTTTTTTTCGGGGGCAGGCCCCCTCTACCCGTCCAACGGAGCCGCAGGCTGTGAACCAGAAAGATCTCAAGCGTTACAAGAAGATGCTCGAGGACAGCAAAGCGAGCCTGCTCGAAAGCGCGAAGAAGACCCTGGTGGAGGAATCGTCCTTCGACACGGACGACCTGCCTGACGAAATCGACCAGGCCGCCTCCGAGTACACCCAGTCCATGGTCTTCCGTCTTCGGGACCGCGAGAAGTTCCTCTTGCAGAAGATCGACGGCGCCCTCAAGCGCGTGGAGGACGGCACCTTCGGCATCTGCGAGCGCTGCGAGGAGGACATCTCCCCCAAGCGCCTGGATGCACGTCCGGTGACGACGCTCTGCATCCGCTGCAAGGAAGAGCAGGAGAAGAAGGAGAAGTCCTACGGCTGAAGCCGTGGCTTCACCGGACCGCACGGTGCTCCCGTGCGGTCCGTGCTGCTCCAGCGAAGGACCGTCGCTTCAGGCCGCCGCGGGCTGGATCTCCACCCGCAGCAGCTGACGGCCGATGAGGAAGTGATCGCCGTTGTCGACGAAGGTCGGTCCCGCCAGGCGGATGAAGGTGCCGTTGGACGAGCCCACGTCGCGCACCATCAGCCGGTCCCCCCTGACTTGTAGCAGCGCGTGCCGCCCGGACACGAAGCCGTCCGTGGGGAAGGCGATGTCGCCCTGCTCACGACCCAGCAGGTTGTCGCCGTCCTTGAGCGGGAAGGCCGCGCCGCGCAGGCCGCCCTCCAGCAACTGGATGAGCCGCAGCCGGTAGCCGGGATCCGGCGAACCCCACACCTGCGTGCCGCCGGGCCCCAGCGCCGCGGCGGGGATGGGCTCCAGCACCATGCGCTGACGGCCCAGGCGCAGCTCGCCGCCGGCGGGCAGCTCGCGCTCGTTGCGCAAGCGCACGAAGACGCCGTTGGCACCGCCCACGTCTTCAATGGCGAGGCGGGCGCCGGAGAAGAAGAAGCGCGCCTGCACGGGCATGATGAACGGGTCGTCGTTGAGCGCGATGTCCGCCTGCTGGCCGCAGGTGAGGGTGTCGCGCTGCATGCGCACGAGCGCCTCCGGGCCACCGTCCGCGCGCACCACGCGGATGGACACCTGGGGGCGCGACGAGATGTGCGCCACGGCCATCACCATGGTCCCGGAGCGCAGCGCCGAGCCGCAAGCTCGGCAGACAGTGGCATCCCGGGAATTCTCGGTGTCACAGCGGGGGCAATAGTCCACGGCGTCCATGCGAGCGTCCCTTCTAGCAGGCCCGCGCCGCGTTGGGGGGCCCGACAGCGCACGGCTTGCTCCCACCCGAGGGGCATGGTGAAGTCCCGGCCCCACTGACTGGACGCTGACGTGTACTGCCCTTCCTGCGGCGCCGACGCCGAAGACTCCTCCCGTTACTGCCCCGCCTGCGGCGCGACGCTCCTGCGCACGGCGGAGGGCGGCGACGAATACGTGGGCAAGACGATTGCCTCCAAGTACCGGGTGGAAGCCCTCATCGGCGAGGGCGGCATGGGTAAGGTGTACCGCGCCCGTCAGCTCGCGCTGGACAAGATGGTGGTGCTGAAGGTGCTGCGCCACACGCTGCTGTCGGACGAGCGCACCGTGGCGCGCTTCCAGCGCGAGGCCAAGGCCGCCAGCCGCTTGAACCACCCCAACTCCATCAGCGTGCTGGACTTCGGTCAGGCGGACGACGGCGCGCTCTTCATCGCGATGGAGTACGTGGCCGGGCAGGACCTGCATCAGATCCTCAGCCGCGAGTGGCCGCTGGGCGAGGCACGCGTGGTGCGCATCGCCCTGCAGATTTTGAGCGCGCTGTCGGATGCGCACGGCGCGGGCGTCATCCACCGGGACCTGAAGCCCGAGAACATCATGGTGGAGCAGCGCCGCAACGAGCCGGACTTCGTGAAGGTGCTGGACTTCGGCATCGCGAAGATCACCGACTCCCAGGACGAGGGCCCGGCCCTCACGCGCGCGGGCTTCGTGTGCGGCACCCCCGAGTACATGTCGCCCGAGCAGGCGCGGGGCGCGGTGCTGGATCACCGCTCGGACCTGTACGCGGTGGGCGTCATCCTCTACCAGCTGATGACGGGCCTGCTCCCCTTCGAGTCCGACTCGGCGGTGGGCTTCGCCACCAAGCACCTCACCGAGGAGCCGCCCCCGCCCACGCGCCGCCGTCCGGACGCGCGCATCTCCCCGGGAATGGAGCGGCTGATCCTCCGCGTCCTGTCCAAGGACCCGGATGACCGGCCGGCCAACGCCGCGGCCTTCAAGGCGGAGCTGCTCGCGGCCGACAAGGAGCGCCGTCGCGGAGGGGCCGCCGCCAACGACACGGGCGGGCGCCGTCCCCAGGCCTCCGGCGTGCTGGCTCCCATCCCGCGCAAGTCGCAGGCCGCCCACAACGCCGCGCGCAACAACACGGCCTGGAACGACGTGACGGTGGAAGCCACCGTGCAGGGCCTGCCCCACTCGCGCACGCCGATCTCCGAAGAGGCCACGCTCGCGCCCGAGGGCACGCAGACCTCCGTGGTCGCGCCCGCCTCCGGTGGCGGCGAGGGCATCATCCTCTTCTTCAAGGCGCTCACCACCGTGCTGGTGCTGGGGGCGGTGGGCTTCTTCGTCTACTACTTCGGCATTGGCGCGGGCAGCGGCTCCGAGGGGAACCAGTACGTGGCGCCGCCCAACGCGCCCCGGCTGCTCACCTCCGGGTCGGATCAGCCGGACTACCTGCGGCAGATCCCCAGCAACGCGCGCAACGTGGACAAGGCGCGCAAGCTGACGCAGGACGGCGACCGCGACGTGATGGCCGGGGAGCTGGTCCGCGCGACCTCCAGCTACAAGGAAGCCTTCAACTTCAACCCGGAAGCGGAGCTGGCCCTCAAGCTGGGCGAGCTGTACTGGCAACGCGACAACACGGACGAGGCCCGCGGCTGGTGGGTGCGCCACCTGACCGACATGCCTGACTCGCGTGCGCGTGCGTACATCGAGGTCCGGCTCGGCAGCCCGGTGGCGCGTCCCTCGTCGCCCTGAGTGCCGGTAGCACCCGGCCCGGCTCGGCTCGGCTCGGAGACGCGCGGGGCGCTTCCCGTCAACCCAGCGTCTCCACCTGCATGACGTGCTGGCCCAGGCGGACGCGGTCGCCCGGACGCAACTGCCGCTCCGTCGCGGGCGGGATGCGCACGAAGGTGCCCAGGCCGCCGGAGAGGTCGCGCAGCATCGCGCCCGTCGCCGTGGGGCTCAGCTCGCAGTGACGGCCGGCGAGCCCCTCGTCGTTCGGGTACGCGAGGTCGCAGTGGGCCTGTCCGATGGTGAGCAGCGCCGCGGCCGTCACCACCGCGCGGCCCGCCCTGCCACCCATGTGCACCTCCTCCACGCCGTACAGCGCCTGGCCGAGCGGCACGGGCGAACCATACGGGGTGGGGCGGCCCGCCACGGGCGCTGGGGCCTCCACGCGGCCGGTGAAGCGGAACAGCCGCTGGCCGGCGCTGAAGAGGGCGCGCGGCGCCAGGGGCTCCGTGCCGGCGAAGGTGACGTAGACGCCCGACGCGCTCGACTCGTCGCGCACGAAGAGGGCGCCGTCCTTCACGAGGAAGGTGGCGTGCAGCGGCGACACGAAGACGTCGTCCGGGAAGAGGATGGCGCCGCGCTGGCGGCCCACCACGCAGCCCGTCACCGGGAGCTTGTAGCGCTGGCCGCGCGTCGTCCCGGCGATCACCGCCAGCCCGAAGCGCGACGCCACCGGCGCGGGACGCGCCGTGGCCCCCGTCGTCGTGGGAGGCGCGCCTGCCGGAACCGGCGCCGTGGCCCCCGTCCCGCCGCGAGGGGGCAGGGCGTTGTCCGGCACCGGCGGGGG
>NZ_RAVY01000379.1:0-2093 GCF_003611625.1 Corallococcus sp. CA054B | reverse complement strand
GGCCCTGGCCGTGGCGCTGGGACTCTCGCCCGGGACGGCGTTCATCGGGATGGGGGTGGCGGTGGGTCTCACGCAGGGGTGGCTCCTGCGGCGTGAGGTGCATGGCGCCGCGGTGTGGGTGGCGGCGTGCGCGGTGGGCTACGGCATGGCCGGGCCGGCGGCGGACTGGAAGGACAACGCCTGGCGGGCGGCGGTGGACGCGGGCGCGACCTGGCGCCTGTCCTCCATTGTCATCACGGCGCAGGCCATGACGTGGGGGGCGCTCGCGCTGTGCACGGCCATTGGCGGTGCCTTCATCCTGTCGAGCCTGCGCACCCAGGTGCTGCCCGCGCCCGGTTCGCGAATGCCCGGCGCCGTGGGGCAGTTCGCGGTGCTGGGGCTGGCGCTGCCGCTGATGGTCTCGCTGGAGGCCCGGGAGAAGAGCCCGTCGCCCACGGAGTTCCCGGCCCCCAACCCTCCGAGACTGATACAGCCCAGGCCCGCGCGGACCTGGGCCCCCGAGCGGACCCGCGCCCCGAGCCCGCCCGGCGAGTCCTTCAGCCCCGGATGCGCGAGCAGCGGCTGTGCGCCGGCGCGGGCCTATGAAGGCGAGGCGTCCCCTCCGCCCATGGGCGCCGTGCCTGACCACCCGGGCCGCGTTCGGGGGCCCACCGTCCACGACTCGCACCTCATGCAGGTGAACGACACGGGCCGGCTGCGGGTGAAGGGCGGCACCCTGTGGAACAACGTCCCGTCGAGCGCCGGGCAGGAATCCGCGAACGGGAACCGGGGCTCCGAGCCGGCCACCCCGAACCTCGTCGTGCCCTGAGGGATTCAGGGCGCGCGGTTGCCGTGGGTGGGAACTTCCTTGCCCAGCGCGTGCCGAAGGGGGCGCGCGCTTCGTCGTGAGGTGGACATGCGCAACGCCACGGAGGCCGGGCACGGCGGTTGCTCTGTCGCGTGCGCATGGGACGAGGCGTGTGGGTGGGCGCGTTGGTGAGCGCGCTGGTGTGGGGCGGGGCGGCTCAGGCAGCGAACAAGGCCACGGCGGCGAAGAAGGCCCGGCCGGCGGTCCAGCTGGCGGACCGGGCGCTGTGGCGGGCGAAGTCCTGGGTGGGGATGACGACGCTGGCGAAGATGAACTCGACGGTGAGCGATGACTGCTCGGGCATGACGCGGCTGGCGTTCCAGCAGCGGCGGTTGGACCTGTTGCCCGACGACGTGCTGCCGGAGGAGAACGGCGTCACGGCCATCCACCGCAAGGCGCGCGCGCTGGGGATGCTGACGGAGACGCCGAAGCCGGGCGCGCTGGTGTTCTTCAAGAACACGTTCGACCGCAACCGCGACGGCCTCATCAACGACGGCCTCACGCACATCGGCATCGTGGAGCGGGTGGGGACGGACGGGACGGTGACGTTCGTGCACAAGTCCGGCGGGCTGGTGAAGCGCTCGCGCTTCAACCTCGCGCAGCCGGAGGCGCGCAAGGACGCGAAGGGGCAAGTCATCAACGACTGGCTGCGCCGCAAGGGGAAGAAGACGCGCGGCTACCTGGCGGGAGAGCTGGTGGCGGGCTTCGCGTCGGTGGACGAGCGCTGGCGTTCGCCCGAGCCGCGGCTGGCGTCCGCGAAGCTCGCCGTGAAGGGTGACGCCCGGACGGCACGGCGCTAGACACGGCCGGCAGATGTCCACCGTCGAAGGTCCATCCGGGCCCCCGAGCCCCGAACCCGCCGGGCCCATCCCGCCGGCACCGCCGGAGGTGCAGCCCGCGCCTCCGCCGCGAAGGAGGCGGTGGGCGCGCTGGGTGTTCGTGGGCGTGCTGGTGCTGGGCGTGGGGACCGCGGCGCTCACGTTCGCCGGGCTGCCGGACGCGGACTCCCTGGCGAAGGAGAACCCGAAGACGACGGCGCTCATCGAGCAGCGGGCGACCGAGGCGCGCGAGGCCGGGCGCAAGCCGCGCCGGAGGCAGCAGTGGGTGCCATTGTCCGCGGTGTCCAAGCCCGCGGTGGACGCGGTGCTCCTCTCCGAGGACGCGAGCTTCTACCTGCACGACGGCGTGGACACGGTGGAGCTGGCGCGCGCGGTGGGCGACCGGCTGATGGTGAAGGAGACCGGGT
>NZ_RAVY01000378.1:0-2119 GCF_003611625.1 Corallococcus sp. CA054B | reverse complement strand
GTACGAAAGGCTTCGTTGACACCTACGAAATCGTTCGTATAACTATGCGTAGGAAGCGGTGAGGAGAGAGGAAGCCATGAGCCGAGGAAAGCTGCCGCGACCCACGGATGCCGAGCTGGCCATCCTGCGGGTGCTGTGGGACGGGGGCGCGCGCACGGTGCGCGAGGTCCACGAGACGCTCCAGGATGGGGGCGGCTACACCACCGTCCTGAAGACGATGCAGATCATGACGGAGAAGGGGCTGGTGACGCGAGACGAGTCCCAGCGCGCGCACGTCTACAGCGCCCGGCTCCCCCGGGAGAGCACCCAGCAGCAGCTGGTCACCGACCTGGTGGACCGCGTGTTCGGCGGCTCTCCGGCGCGGCTCGCCCTGCAGGCCCTGTCCACGAAGAAGACGTCCCCGGAGGAGCTGGCGGAGCTGCGCCAGCTGCTGGATTCGCTCGAGAAGGAGTCGGAGTCATGAACGGTCTCATCCTGGAAGCGGTGGGTTGGGCGCTCGTGCACCTGGTGTGGCAGGGCGCGCTCGTGGCGGTGGCCCTGGCGCTGGCGCTCCGGTGGGTGGGGCGGCGTTCGGCGAACCTGCGCTACGCGCTGGCGTGCGGCGCGCTGGGCATCATGCTGGCGCTGCCGGTGGCCACCGCGTGGCGGCATGCCTCGCGCGCGGCGGAGTCCCGCCCGGTGGCGCGCACGGCGGTCGTCCCGCGGACCGTGGCGCCCATGCCGGCCCCGGTGTCCGTTGCGCTGACGCAGCTGCCCGCCTCGCGTCCCCTGGCGGTGAAGGAGACCGCGACGCTGCCCCGGCTGGACCGGGTGCTCCAGCAGGTGGGCGAGCACCTGCCCTGGCTGGTGTTGGCGTGGGGCCTGGGTGTGGCGGCGTCGTCGCTGCGTCTGCTCAAGGGCTGGATGGGGCTGCGCCGGCAGGTGGACGAGGCGGTGCATGCGTCGTGGGAATGGCAGCAGCGGCTGGAGGAGCTGGCGCGGCGGCTGAACCTTAAGCGTCCGGTGCGCCTGCTGGTGTCGTCGAAGCTGGACGTGCCGTCCACGCTGGGCTGGCTGAAGCCGGTGGTGCTGGTCCCCACCGCCACGCTCACCGGGCTGGCCGTGCGGGAGCTGGAGCTGGTGCTGGCCCACGAGCTGGCCCACATCCGCCGTCACGACTTCGCGGTGAACATGGTGCAGACGCTGGTGGAGACGGTGCTCTTCTACCACCCGGCCGTGTGGTGGATGTCCCAGGTCATCCGCGTGGAGCGCGAGAACTGCTGTGACGACCTCGCGGTGCGGCAGGGCCCCGGCGCCCTCCCCTACGCCCGAGCGCTCACCGCGCTGGAGGCGCTGCGGCTGCAGGGCATGGACACCCGCGGTCCCGCGATGTCCGCGCTGGGGGGCTCACTGAAGGACCGCGTGCGGCGGTTGGTGGTGGCGCCCGCGTCGCGGTGCTCGTCGCGCTGGGTGGCGGGGGTGTCCATCGTCACGCTGGCCAGCAGCCTGGCGCTGGCGGTGCCTCTGACGGCGCTCGCCGTGCAACCCCCGAAGGCGCCGGAGTCGAAGGCCCTGGCGTCCCCGGCCGTGAGCGCCATGCCTCGGACCGATGCCGCCACGTCCGCAGGCCTGTCGCGCGCCGCTTCGATGCCCGCGCCGGCCGCCCCTGCATCCACGCCAATTGCAGCCTCCGCGGCGACGACGCGCGCGGTGACCGCTCCGACGTCCGCACCGGCTGCCGGCCCATCGCCCACCTCGCTTGCAGCCTCCGCGGCGACGCCGCGCGCGGTGACCGCTCCGACGTCCGCACCGGCTGCCGGCCCCTCGCCCACCTCGCTCGCAGCCTCCGTGGCAACGCCGCGCGCGGTGACCGCTCCGACGTCCGCACCGGCCGCCAGCCCCTCGCCCACCTCGCTTGCGACCTCCGCGGCGACGTCGCGCTCGGTGGCCGCTCCGACGTCCGTACCGGGCGCCGGCCCCTCGCCCACTTCGCTTGCGACCTCAGCGGCGACGCCGCGCGCGGTTACCGCTCCGACTTCCGCACCGGCCGCCAGCCCCTCGCCCACTTCGCTTGCGACCTCAGCGGCGACGCCGCGCGCGATGGTCGTCCCGCCGCCCGCGCCGCTCGCGGTCCTCGCGG
>NZ_RAVY01000377.1:0-2252 GCF_003611625.1 Corallococcus sp. CA054B | reverse complement strand
GCCCTGCCCCCGACCGTGGACCCTGGCGGCCCGGCCCGGGTGGACGCCCTGGCCGCTGCCCCCGCGCCTGCCCTGGAGATGGTGACGGATGCGTCACTGGGGCTGAGCATCGAGGAGCCGCCCCGGACGGGGCCTGTCATCGGCATCGACCTGGGGACGACGAACTCGTGCGCCGCGTTCGTGCGCGGCAACAAGCCCGGGGTGCTGCCCAGCCGCGAGGGCCACAACACGGTGCCCTCCATCCTCGCGTTCAACCAGCGCGGCAAGCTGGTGGTGGGCCACCCCGCGAAGGGGCAGATGCTCACCAACCCGCGCCAGACGGTGTACGGCGCCAAGCGGCTGGTGGGCCGGCCGTACGCGTCGCCCATCGTCGGGCAGATCAAGGGCCGCTTCCACTACGAGATCGCCGCGGGGCAGAACGGCGAGGCGGCGGTGCGGTTGGGTGACCGCATCTATTCGCTCCAGCAGATCTCCGCGCTGATCCTCCGCGAAGTGCGCGAGGTGGCGCAGAACCAGCTGGGCCAGCTCATCTCCCGGGCGGTCATCACGGTGCCCGCCTACTACAACGACAACCAGCGGCACGCGGTGCGCGAGGCGGGGAAGCTCGCGGGCCTGTACGTGGAGCGCATCCTCAACGAGCCCACGGCAGCGGCGCTGGCGTACGGCTACGGCAAGAAGCTGAACCAGCGCGTGCTGGTCTACGACCTGGGCGGCGGCACGTTCGACGCGTCGGTGCTGGAGCTGCACGACACCGTCTACGAGGTGATCTCCACCGGCGGCGACACGTTCCTGGGCGGCATCGACTTCGACAACGCCATCGTGGAGTACCTCCTGCAGGAGTTCGAGCGGCAGACGGGCCGCGCCTTCCAGGGGGACCGGGTGGCCCTGCAGCGCATCAACGACGCGGCGGAGCGGGCCAAGTGCGCCCTGTCCGAGCGCTCCGAGATGCGGGTGCACGTGGCCTTCATCACGATGATCGACAACAAGCCGTATGACCTGGACGTCACGCTCACGCGGCAGAAGTTGATCGCCCTGACGGAGGGGCTGGTGGACCGCACGGTCCAGGTCTGCGAGGAGGTGCTCCAGGCCAAGGGGCTGAAGCCCACGGACATCGACGAGGTGATCCTCGTCGGTGGGCAGAGCCGCTTCCCGCTGGTGCACGAGAAGATCACCAGGTTCTTCGGCCGGCCGCCCAGCAAGGGCGTGCACCCGGACGAGGCCGTGGCGCTGGGCGCGGCGCTGCTGGCGCACAGCCTGGGGCAGCTGGAAGGCGTGGTGCTCATCGACGTGCTGCCCATGGCCATTGGCGTGGGCCTGCCGGGTGGGCGCTTCAAGCCGGTGCTGGAGCGCAACGTGTCGCTGCCGGCGGCGAAGAGCTACACGCTCTCCACGCACCGGGACGGACAGACGGAGCTGGAACTCACCGTCTTCCAGGGCGACTCCGAGCGCGCGCAGGACAACGAGTACCTGGGCACGCTGCGGCTCGCGGGCCTGCCGAAGAAGCCGCGGGGTGCGGTGCAGGTGACGGTGACGTTCGAGGTGAACAACGAATCGCTGCTCAAGGTGACCGCGAAGGAAGGCACCACGGGCCGCGAGGTCGTCAGCACGTTCACCACCCGCGACACGCCGGAGGCGGTGAAGGCGCGGCTGGCGCAGGAGGAGTCCGTGGCCGCCGCACCGGCGCCTCCGGTCGTGACTCCAGGGACCGCGGCTCCGGCGGCGCGCAAGGCCGCGGCGTCCCCTCCGGTCGTTCAGGAGGAGGCGCCGGATGTCGCAGTCGTGTCAAAGCAGAAAGGTTTCATGGGGTGGTTGAAGGGACTGTTCGGCCGCGCGTGAGTGCGTGTCGGGTCCCTGCTCCCCGAGTGGGCAGTCGTCGCAGGTCTTCCGTGTTTCATTGACGGGAGTGACTCGGGATTGAGCAGTCGGGCTGCTATGAAGTGTCGAAATTTTCGACACATGGACGGCCCCCCCCGTGACCGACCTCCCCCAATGCCTTCCTGGCGTCCTGCTGAAGCTTGCCCAAAATCCGTCCGCCCGGGCGCCGCTCTACACATTCCTAGGAGACGACGGCGAGGAGATCGTCTGGAGCGCGTTCGACCTGGACGTGCGCGCGAGGCGGATAGCAGCGGCGCTGCGTGAGCGAGGCGCGCAAGGCGAGCGCGTGTTGCTGCTGTACCCGCCGGGGCTGGACTACATCGCGGGCTTCTTCGGCTGTCTGTACGCGGGAGCGGTGGCGGTGCCCGCGTATCCGC
>NZ_RAVY01000376.1:0-2262 GCF_003611625.1 Corallococcus sp. CA054B | reverse complement strand
CCCCACCCCCGCCCGGCTGCCGGGGGAATCCCCTGGAAATGCCAGGGGTTACTGAACACGTGTCCAGACCTCCGAATGGAGCGGGACCTGGCGACCCTGCGCGTGAACCCGGCATGTCAGACCCCTCCCGTAGAAATGATCGCGTGAGCCACTCGACCCCGCCATCGTCTCCGTCGCGAGTCCTGGAGCAGCGCAACCTCCTGGGAGGCCTGGACCTCCTGCCCGTGATGGGCCGGGGCAACCGCAAGCGTGCGCGTCAGTTCCACGTGCCCTCGGAGCGCAAGCTGGGGTTCGCCGCCGCGCTGGCGCTGGTGGTGGAGCACGGGAAGGAGAAGGCCCGGGAGACGGGCACCACGTCCATGACGCGCTGCCCGCGCTGCGGCCACGTGGGGCCCACGGAGCAGGACTTCGGCTTCCGCATCATGAGCCAGGGCCAGCGCCGTCCGCAGTCCTGGTGCCGGGGCTGCCGCGGCCAGCACCTGGAGCCGGTGAACGCCTCCCAGCCCCGTCCCGAGGACGGCTGGCTGTTCCCGCCGGAGGCCACGGAGAAGAAGAAGGCCAAGGCGGCCAAGCCCAGCAAGCCCAAGGCGAAGAAGCGCGCCCGCCGCGACAACGAAGACCTCACCTGAAGTCGCACCGCGGTCCGGGCGGGATTCCCGCCAGTGGGTGAGCGCCGCTCGTGCGCCCCCTGTCATCTCGCACCGGCGGGCGCCCGCGTCCCGCATGCTCACGGGGCGGCCCCTGTCCCGCCCGTCGCCAGGGATGGCAACACCCCGCATGGGTCCCTACCTCAGCTCAAAGGAGGACTTCATGTCCGTGCGGACCCGAGTGGCAGGCATCAAGAACAAGCGACGGGTGGATCCCCATGCGGCCCAGGCGAGTGTGCAGGCCAGCAATGGGCGCAAGACACTGGCCCATGACGACGCGGCGGCGCTGTTGCGGCAGAAGGAGCTCAAGCGCGTGACGCTGGGCCCCGCCGCTGGCGACCACGGCCCCAAGCGCAACAACCGGGGCACGGGGCTGAGGGGGCGCAAGAAGGCGCCCAGCCAGATCCACATCAAACGCGCGGGTGGTCCGCGGGAGCGCTCCCGGCTGCACGGGGGCTGACGGCACGCTTTCGGAAATGACGACGCCCCGCGTGGGAGACGGCAGGGACCGTCTTCCACCGCGGGGCGCGGTGCGTCTGGGGGCTGTTGCGCGCCGGTCAGTAACCGACGTAGCCGCTGCCGCTGTTCAGGCCCTTGATGCCGGGGACGTTGGACACGGAGCCGTAGCGCTCGATGGAGTAGCGGACGCCGGCGATGATGTTGTCCACCGGGTTGCGGATGTTGTCGTGGCCGGGGAGCTTGTACGCGTCGAACGTCGGCTGGATGGTCTGCATCAGGCCGATGGACGGCGTGCCCTTCTGGGCGTTGGAGTCCCAGTTGTTGATGGCGTTCGGGTTCCCGCTGGACTCGTGCTGGATGATCTTCGCGATGTCCTGGGGGTTCATCTTCTCCACCGGGACGCCGTTGGCCTTGAGGATATCCATGGCCTGCTTGATCCAGTCGCCCACCTGGCCCGGGGGCACGTCACCCACGGCCTGCGCACCCTGCGTCTGCTGCGCGCCGCCCGTCAGGTCCGGCCCCTTGGAGACACCCTGCGCCTGGAAGTCATCCTTGCTGCCCGGGATGTTGAGCGTCGCATCCGCGTAGATGAGGTCCTTGTTCGTGATGTTCGGGTTCGCCTTCACCAGCGAATCCACATCCGTGTTGAAGCGCTTGGCCAGCGCGCTCAGCGTGTCGCCCGACTTGATCTTGTAGTCCATGGGGGAGAAGGACCTTTGTGACTGCCGAAAACGTCTATGCCTGATTCTCGGAGATTGATTCGCGGAGTTTCGCCTACATTTGCGGTTCTGTAGGCGCCCTCACGCAGAGTCACGAGACCGTCGCCAGAAAAGCCCCAGCAGGACGGCGAGTGTAGCGCCCAGGTCACCGGGGCCGCTGCCGCACCCGCATTTGACGTCGGGCCGGTCCATGTCGGGTGTCAGCGGATCGACGGTGGCCTCGCAGGGGGTGAAGCAGCGGCAGGCGTCGTCCCCGTCCACCTCCAGCCGGGCGCACACGCCCTGCTCGCCGCAGGCGGCGTCCTGCGTACAGGCCGCGCCGTAGGTCCCGGCCTGGAGCGCGGGCAGGAGGCACCGGGCCGGGTCATCCCCGGCGCTGACGCATCGCAGCCCCGAGGGACAGTCCGCGTCGCTCGCGCAGGACGCCCTCTGTGAGG
>NZ_RAVY01000375.1:0-2403 GCF_003611625.1 Corallococcus sp. CA054B | reverse complement strand
GGCGGGGACTGGGGCGGAGGCGGAGCCTGCGTGACGACGGTGAGGTCGCGCGCCGCGCCCAGCGCGGAGGCCAGCGAGTCCGGCTGGGGCTGCTCTGGCGTGGCGAGGGAGAACGCATGGGCCTCCTCGCGCTGCTCGACGGCGAGGAGCGACTGGCCCACGACGACGAGCCGCACGAAGCGCCGGCCCTCCTCGATGCGCCGCACGAGTTGGGGCGCCGCGCCGTCGAGCTTGAGCACGGCGATGCCGCCACGGCCGAGCGCGACGTAGGTCACCCCCTGGTGGATGACGGAGTCGAGGACGGGGCCCAGGCCCAGTGCTTCCGCGGCACGTGAGGCCGGGGACACAGGAGCCTGGGCGACGATGACGGAGGCGAGGAGCGCGGAGCCGAGCATGAAGCCGGCTCTATATCGCTCCTCGCCCCCGGGGTTCCTGGACTTTGGGTCAAGCCTCCCTAGTCGACGAGCAGCCGCTTCACGGGCGCCGGGTCCACGGCCACCATCAGGGGCCGGGTGAAGTGGCTGAACGACATCAGCGCCTGGCCTGGAGCGAGCCGCGACACACGGCTCCACAGGCTTTCATCGATGCTGCCCACGCTCTTCTTCAACTGGTTGATGACGGCCCCGTCAGTAATCTTGTGGATGATGAAGTTGTTGAGCAGGGCCAGCACCTCGGAAGGCAGGTGCTGCGGGAGCTGGGTGACGAAGACGAGCCCCAGCCAGCGCTTGCGGCCCCGCTTCGCGATGCGAGCGACCTGTTCGAAGAGGGTCTTCATCTGCGCGATGCGGCTGGCGGACAGGAACTCGTGGGCCTCTTCAATGATGATGAGGACCGGCGTGATGTCCTTGCCCTCGCGGTGGGCCTTCTCGTAGCTGGCCTCCTGCCGCTCCTGGATGCCTCGCAGGATGTCCGCGATGACCAGGTTGTTGAGCTGGGGGGACTCCGTGTCCGACAGATCGATGACGGACACCCGCCCTGGCGAGAGCATGGTGTCGTACTTCACGCCCTCCGTGGCTCCCATGTCGAAGATGTTCAGCCGGCGCAGCCGCTGAAGCTTGCTGGCCAGCGCCTTCCAGCTGATGACGTTGCGGCTGCTCTGCGCCATCACCCGCCGCATCACCTTGCCGGGGTCGTTCTTGAAGACGCTGTAGAGCGTCAGGGAGTTGGCTGGAGGCCCCTCGTCCTCTTCCAACACTTCGATCTCGTCCGAGATCGTCCCCTTTGACTTCGCGGCGCGGCGCGGCTTGCTCTTGCCCTCGGCCTTGCCCTCGTCGCTCATGCTGTAGAGGTAGGCGTTCACCACGTCCAGCAGGTGCTGGATGGTCATCTTCGGGTAGCCCGTGGACAGCTCGTCCACCTCCAGCGCGTCCCGTCGCTCCTCCTCCGTCACCGGATAGACCTCGAAGTCCTCCAGCAAGAGCTTCGTGACGTCGTACGCCTTGAGGAAGCGCTCCTGCTGCGCCTCCGACATGTCGAGGATCTCCGCCAGCGCGTAGGGCGACAGGCTGGAGAAGTTCAACGAGAAGGCGTGCTTGTTCTTGTGGCGCGGGTTGCGGCTCTCACGGCCGACCAGGTGATGGATGTGCAGGTCCTTCACGCCCTCGGGCTTCTGGTTCCGGCGCTTGAGGGTCTCCACCATGGCGTGGTGGTCCGTGGGCCGGTCCACGTGCGTGTACTCGCCCTCCACGTCGAAGACGATGGTGGCGATGCCGGAGCTCTGCGCGCGGTGGATGAGCGTGGCCACCGTGGTGGACTTGCCGCCGCCCGTCGTCCCGATGATGCCGGTGTGCCGGGGCAGCACGGACTTGTCGCGGGCGTTGATGCGCGCCTCCATCCGCTCGTAGCCCACCACCGTGCCAATGCTCATCTCCCCGCTGACACCCAGCACCTTCGCGCTCTCCTCCTCGTCGAGCACGAAGACGGGGCTCTGCGGCCGGGGACGGAAGCGGTGCGGCTTGAGCACGCCCGCGACCTCCTCCCCGAGGATCTCCACCTCCGCGCGGCCGTGGTACTCGAAGGTGTACGAGAGCTTCTTGCCGTGGGTCACCACGCCAATGGCCATGGTGGAGTTCGCGGGAACGGCGTTCGGCTCCGCGAAGGGCCCCCGGACGACGACGCCCAGGTAGGCCCTGTCGTCCTCGCGGCACTTGATGCGCACCAGCGTCTGCGACGCCAGCCGGTGCAGGTCCTCCTTCGTGGACAGGACGGTGACGAGGTTGTCGTGGCTCGCGCTGGTGTCGAAGTGGGTGAAGCCCACGGCGTTCTCCAGCTCCGGGTCGGCCTTGAGCGCCTCCGCCCGCTCCTTCGCCGCGTCGATTTCGCCCTTCGCCCTGTCCGGCAGGGGCAGCGCGACTTCGTTGCGCGGCGGCTCCGCGGGCGGCGGCTGGGGAACCGGGGCCCGTG
>NZ_RAVY01000374.1:0-2468 GCF_003611625.1 Corallococcus sp. CA054B | reverse complement strand
GTGGAGAAGGGGGAGCTGGGGCGGGGAGCGTCCACGCTCACGCAGCAGCTGGCGAAGAACCTCTGGCTGTCAACGGACCGCAGCCTGACGCGCAAGCTGAAGGAGCTGGTGCTGGCGCACCGGCTGGAGGAAGCGCTGACGAAGCAGCGCATCCTGACGCTGTACCTCAACGTGGTGGAGTGGGGGAACGGCGTGTATGGGATTGAGGCGGGGGCGCGGGAGCACTTCGGCGTGTCCGCGTCCCAGCTCTCCGTGGCGCAGGGAGCGGTGCTGGCCGCGATGCTGCCGTCTCCGCGCAAGCGCTCGCCGTCCAGCGGTTCCCGTGCGCTGTGGAAGCACGCGCACCACGTGGTGGACGCGCTCAAGACCTACAAGCGCATCAGCGCGGCGCAGGCGGAGAGCGCGCACGCGGAGGTGGACCGGCTGCTGGGCCGGGCTCCCGCGGATGGCGGTGGGGACGACGCGGAGGATGACGGTTCCTGAGCGGTATTACAGCCGGGCCCCTCCATGGGAGGGCCGCCCCATGAGGGCCCGGCTCCGGCCCTGATATCCCCGTCAAGGATGTCCCCCTGTAGTGCGTGGGAGCGGCCGGATTGGATCTCCCGCCCGCGCACTTCCACCTGGAGGCGGTGCACTTCCTCTCGGTCCGTCCCTCCAGGAGGGGCCTTGTCTCCCCGGGCGGCTTTGGCTGGCAGAGGGGCCCCGTGGGACGTAGTTTGAACGCAAACACCATGGCCGATCCCCACCAGGACCCCGCAGGCGCCCCGCGCGAACGGGTGCTGGCGCTGCTCAAGCAGCACGGCTGGAACGCGACGTCCTTCCAGGTGCTGCAGCCGGGCTTCGAGTACTGGTTCGCGCCGGAAGGGGATGGGTGCATCGCCTACGTGGACACGGGCGGCGCGTGGGTGGCGGGAGGCGGCCCCATCGCCGCGCAGGAGCGCGTGCGCGACGTGGTGGGGGCCTTCCACCGGGCGGCCCGGAGCGCGGGCAAGCGCGTGAGCTTCTTCGCCACCGAGTCGCGCTTCTCGCAGTTGGTGCCGTTCGAGGAGCTGCCCATCGGCGAGCAGCCGGTGTGGGACCCGACGAAGTGGGAAGCGGTGGTGAAGGGCAGCCGCAGCCTGCGCGAGCAGCTCCGCCGCGCGCGCTCCCATGGCGTGCGCGTGCGCGAGGTGCCCGCGGAGGTGATGGAGACGGAAGGCCACCCGCTGCGAGCCGCGGTGGAGGTGCTGGCCGAGCACTGGCTCGCGTCGCGCCGCATGGCGACCATGGGCTTCCTGGTGGGGCTGGCCCCCGGAGCCTTCGCTCGCGAGCGCCGCGCCTTCGTGGCGGAGGTGGAGGGCCGCTTGGTGGGCTTCCTGTCGGTGACGCCCGTGTACGCGCGCGACGGCTGGTTCCTCCAGGACCTGCTGCGCGAACCCACCGCGCCCAACGGCACGGCGGAGACGCTGGTGGACGCCGCGATGCGCGCCGCCGCGCTGAACGGGCGCCAGTACGTGACGCTGGGCCTGGCGCCGCTGGCGGGCCCGGTGCGGCCGTGGCTGCGCTTCGCGCGCAGCGCCGGGCGCCCGCTGTTCGACTTCGAGGGCCTGCGCTCCTTCAAGGCGAAGTTCCGCCCCGACGCGTGGGTGACGCTCTATCTGTCCCACCCGAAGGACGAGCCCGCGCCGTGGGCCATCTACGACGCGCTCCGGGCCTTCGCGCGGGGAAGCCTGGTGAAGTTCGGGCTCGTCACGCTGCTGCGCCGGCCGCGCCTCTTCGTGCGTGCGCTGACGGCGCTGCTGGTGCCGTGGACGGTGCTGCTCGCGCTGCCCATGAGCGCGCACTGGTTCCCCTCGCCGTGGGTGCAGCACGGCTGGGTGGTGTTCGACATGGGGCTCATCGCGGGACTGCTGCTGCTCCTGCGCCGCTGGCGCGACGGCCTGGCCACGCTGCTGGGGCGGCTCACCACGGCGGATGCCTGTCTGACATTGGTGCAGGCGCTCACCTTCAACGCCGCCCGGGCGCGGGGGCCATGGGACTGGAGCATCATCATCGCGTCGGTGCTCGCCCCCGCGACTGCGTCCGCCATGCTGCTGCGCTCACGCGACCTGCGCGTCCCCGAGCCTTGAATTCGTGCGCCGGGCCGTCGCGAGCCCGCGTCTCGCGAGAGCTTCGCTCCGGGCGCTTCGCGCAGCATACGGCCCGGCCTCATGGCTCGAACAGGACGGAGGGAGTTGGCCTCATCCACAAAGGCATTCCGGTGCGGATGGAGTGACGGAGGGGCCGTGGTCCGTAACATGGGATGGCATAGAATGGCCGGACTTCCAGCCATCCCCGCCCCCCTCGGGAGACTAGAGCCCCGCCGCCATGCTCCGAACCACCACGTCCGCCAGCACTTCCTTCAACGCGCATCCGGAAGGAGCTCGTCCTTCCTCCCCGACCGCGGCGGCGACGCTTCCCGCCCGCTCGAGCGTCGTCAGCCAGAGCCC
>NZ_RAVY01000373.1:0-2534 GCF_003611625.1 Corallococcus sp. CA054B | reverse complement strand
TCTGTCGCCGAGCTGCTCGCCCAGGCACGCGCTTCATTTGTGCGCCTGGGCTACCGTCACGATGTCCTCGCCGCCTTCTTCGATGACGCGGGCCTGCGCCTTACCGGACTTCCCTGAAGGGGTTTAGGTGCACTCCACCCCGTATGGGCATCCGCCTGCATCGCGCTGCCGAACCGGAGCTGCTCGAGGTCATCGACTGGTACGACGACCAGCGCACAGGCCTCGGTGACCGCTTCTCCGACACCGTGTATCTGGCGATGGACTCCATCCACGCGCATCCAGACCGCTGGCCCCTCTGGCCTCTGCTCCATCACACGCCACCCATCCGCCGCTTCCTGCTTCCGGAGTACCCCTTCGCCCTGCCCTACCTCGTCCGCGACGAGGACGTGGTGGTGCTCGCCATCGCGCACCTGCGCCGCCAGCCGGACTACTGGCTTCCCCGCGCGCGAAGCCGCCCGTAGGGCTACTCCTTCACCGCGCCGGCCGTGAGCCCGGACACGATGCGCCGCTGGAACAGCACCGTGAGCACCACCAGCGGCAGCGTGGCCACCACCGACGCGGCGGCGATCTCTCCCCACGGTTCCTTGTACTCACTGGCGAAGAGGCTGATGGCCACCGGCACCGTGCGCTTCTCCGGCGTGGACAGAAACGTCAGCGCGTAGAGGAACTCGTTCCACGCGAAGATGAAGACCAGGATGGCCGTCGTCGCCAGGCCCGGCGCCGCCAGGGGCAACAGCACCCTCCGGAACGCGCCCACCGGCGTGCACCCGTCCACCCGCGCCGCCCGGTACAGCTCGTCCGGCAGCTGGCGGAAGAACGACGTCAGCACCCACAACGTCAGCGGCAGCGCGAACGTCGTGTATGGCAACGCCAGCCCCACCAGGCTGTCCCGCAAGCCCACCGCGTTGAGGATGAGGTACAGCGGGCTCACCGTCGCGATGGGCGGGAACATCGACACGCCCAGCGCCGCGGACAGCAGCAGCCCCCTCCCCCGGAACTCCAGCTTCGCCAGCGCGAACGCCGCGGACGCGCCCACCGTGAGGCAGAACACCGTCGTCAGCGTCGCCACCACCAGCGAGTTCAACACCGCCCACAGGAACGGCCGCCCGAACAACACACTCTCGTAGTTCGCCCCCGTCAGGTGCGAAGGCCACGGCCGGGTCAGCTCCCCGTCCGGCCACAGGCTCGTCAGCACCTGCCACAGGAACGGCCCCAGGAAGAACGTGAGGAGCGCCACCACGGCCAGCGCCGTGCCCAGCCCCGGCCGCTTCATCGCCGCCCCTCCTCGCGCCCCAGCCAGCGCAGCCACACCACCGCCAGCAGCACCACGCAGAGGAACGTCGCCACCGACAGCGCGCTGCCGTACCCGAAGTCCCCGGAGCGCATCAGCGTCTTGTACGCGTAGATGCTCAGCGTCTCCGTCGTGTTCGCCGGCCCGCCCTCCGTCAGCACGTAGATGGCGTCGAACACGCGGAACGCGTCCAGCGACCGGAACAGCACCGCCAGGAGCAGCGCGGGCTTGAGCAGGGGAATCGTGATGGACCGGAACTGCCGCCACCCCGACGCCCCGTCCACGCGCGCCGCCTTGTAGAGGTCCTCCGGAATGCCCTGCAGCCCCGCCAGCACCAGCAGCGCCACGAAGGGCGTCGTCTTCCACACGTCCACCAGGATGGCCGCGTGCAACGCATACCCCGGCGCCCCCAGCCAGTTGATCTCCGCCCCACCCAGCAGCCGGTTGATGAGCCCGTAGTCCGGGTTGAACATCCACGCCCACAGCCGGGCGCTCACCACCGTGGGAATCGCCCACGGCACCAGCACCGACGCACGCAACAAGCCCCGCCCCGGGAACGCGCGGTTGAGCAGCAGCGCCAGCGGCACCGCGAGCAAGAGCTCCACCGTCACCGCCACCGCCGTGAAGTACGCCGTGTTCCCCAGCGCGGACCAGAAGCGCGCGTCCCCCATCAGGTAGACGTAGTTCTCCAGCCCCGTGAAGCGCCGCTCGCCGAACACCAGGATGAAGCGGTGCAGGCTCAGCCATATTGCCGCCAGCACCGGGTACAGCGCCACCATGGCCAGCACCAACACGGCCGGCGCCACCAGCAGGTACGCCTGCCGCCGCTCCCGAGCCTGCGAACCCGCGCCCCTCATTCCTCCTCCGGAGGCTGCTCACCGGTCAGGTGGTCCACCTGCTTCTGCGCGCGAGTGAGCGCCACCTCCGGAGTCCGCAGGCCCGCCACGGCGGCGGAGAACTCGCTCTGGAGAACATCCGCGATGAGCAGGTAGTACGGCGTCACCGGCCGGGGGCGCGCCCGCACCAGCGCCTCCTTCAGGCTCGCGATGAACGGCTCCTCCGCGCGCAGCCGCGGGTCGTCATACAGCGCCAGCCGGGGCGGGTTGCGCGCGTAGTGCAGCGCCAGCACGCGGTTGGCCTCCGGGGACGTCAGGTGCGCGATGAGCCGGGCCGCCGCCTTGCGACGCGCGGGCGAAACATGCGCGTTCACCGCGAGCTGCCACCCGCCCAGCGTCCCCCACCC
>NZ_RAVY01000372.1:0-2548 GCF_003611625.1 Corallococcus sp. CA054B | reverse complement strand
GCCCGCGCCTCCCAGGTCCTGGGGCGACAGGGAAGAATCCGAGCAGGTTCCTCCTCCGCCTCCTCCACCTCCGCCCGCGCCAATCCGGCCAGGATCTCCCGCAGTGCCCTGTTGGGTATTGGAGCGCTGCCAGAGTCCCGTCTCCGGCAAGACGCTGCCAATGCCCTGGCCTGCGGATCCCAGGCCGCCTGCTCCTCCAACTGCCCCCGTCGCTCCATTGAGCCCTTGCTCGGCGATGCAGCTGTAGACGTCCGGTCCTGTGTTCACGCGGTTCCCTGCGGCGCCTCCAGCTCCGCCAGGAGTATTGGGGAAGCCATCACCTCCATCGAAACCCTGTTGGAAGTTGTTCCCCGTGCCTCCAATGCCGCCCAGTCCAGCATCGCCAGTCGAGCAGACGCTGCTGCCGCCATCTCCGCGCCTGCCACTGCCAAAGCTGACAGCGGAGCCACCATCGAGTCCAGCTCCGCCCGGAGCTCCGGGGTTGCCAGGGGCGCCCATCTCACCGTCCGCGCCTCTTCCGGCCTCGACGAGCACGTGGCGCAGGCGCACCACCGAGCTTCGGAGCACGCGGAGCGCGATGGAGGGCTCGCCAGCATTCAATGCATCCGCGGAAGCGATGGTGAGGCCTTCCATCACGACGTCGGCACCGGCGACATCGCGCACCGTGAACGCGAGCGTACCGCCGTCGAAGAACGTGGTTGCTCCTCCATCCAGGAACCTGTCCCAGAAGGGGTTCTCACCGCCGCGCCACGTGTATCCGCCGTAGAGCGAAACGGGCATGTCCACCACGGGCGCCTCCTCGTTGTACGTACCGGTACCCAGGTACACGATGTTGCGTCCCGTGCCACCGTCGCGGATCTCCCTGAGAGCGCGAGCCAGGGTCCGGAACGGATGCGTCCGGCTCCCATCGTTGCCTTCGTCCCGCCCGTCCGTCGGATGCACGAAGTAGCCCGCGTCCGCGACACCGTCGATGCCGTCGCAGTCGTTGTCGAAGCCGGCCAGGTCGGGGTAGTCCACGCCGCCGTCTCCGCAGGGAGGAGGCGTAGTGTCTCCAGCGTCGCCCGCATCACCCGCGTCCGTGCCGGCATCCGCGGTCGCCTGCGGTCCGCAGCGGCCCTCGCTCTCGCAGTTCTCAAAGGCCGCGTCGAAGTTGCTGCAACCGCCCGCGCTGAGCACCGCACCGAACACCGCGCCCAGCGCGCCGACCTTCCAGAGGTTCCGCATGGCTTTCCCCGTGCTCACTGCCACGTCCCGGCGAAGCTCAAACCACCGCCCTGCGGCGTGAGCGTCACGGACGGCTGAACATTCGTCTGCTTCACCGGCAGGAAGTACATCAGCGCGCCCGCCGCGATGGCCGCCGCGCCCACGCCAATCCCCACCGCGCCAATCGTCTGCGAACGCTTGCCGGAGTCGCGCACCTTCTCCGCCTCCGCCAGCGTCGGGAACTCGTTGTTGTTCAGGTCGTTGAGCTTCCCGCGCGACTGCACGAAGAACACCGTGCCCACGCCCGCGAGCACCACGCCGCCCGCCGCGGGCACCCAGGCCCACTTGCGCCGTCCCGGCGTCTCCACCGTCGGCGTGTCCGTCAGGCCCAGCTCGGTGGGCGGCTGCACGCCCGGCGTCAGGTCCGGCCCCGGCACCGGCTGCTTCACGCCCGGCGTCACGTTGGGCGTCTGCTGCGCCACGGGCGGCGTCACCGGCGGCGCCACCGGCTCCGGACGCAGCACCCGCAGCGTGCGCGGCACCACCACGTCCAGCGACTTGTTGAGCGCGTCCAGCACCTGGTCCTCGCTCACGCCTGGGACCGACTCCTCGACGAGCGGCGCGCCGTCCTGCGCCGTGTACACGCGCACGCCCGCCTTGAACGCGTTCAGGTACGGACCAATCTCCGTCACCATCACCACGTCCGTCTTCGCCGCCACGCCCAGCGACGCGATGCAGGACGGCTGCGTGCGGTTGCAGCGCATCATCGCCGTGCGCTTCTTCTTCGGCAGCGTGCGCGTCACGTCCTCCACGCGGATCACCTCCAGGCCTCGGGCCTTGAGCTGCTCGGCCACGTGCTCTTGGGCGGTTCCAACGAGGTAGCGCGGCGTTCCCCGCGTCACGTCCGTGGGCGCCAGCAACACGGTGACGGGTTTCGCGGAGGAGGCGGGTGCGGGCGCCTGGGCGACCACCAGGGTGAGCGCGGCGAGGAAGGGGATCAACACGGGAGCACTTTCTCCCCGACCCGCCCTCCTCGCAAGGTCAGGATTCGCGGACCCGGGTGGTGGGACAGGGCCCCACCCACCCGGGGGCGACACCGGTGTCCGGCGCAGGGCTCCCCGCGTGGATGTTTCACGTTGTCGCGGCCCGGGAAACCCGGAGGGTCCCCCGCGCCTTCAGCGGCTACCGGCGAGGACGCTCCGGCGCCGGGCGGATCTGCGTCTTCTCCGACGTGTTCAGCTCCGTCTTCGGCCGGTCGTCGTCCTCGTCCTCATCGTCCGAGGGCGGTGGAGGCGGACCCGGCGGACGGCGCGTGGGCGTGGCACCCGCGCGCAGCGTGTTGGAC
>NZ_RAVY01000371.1:0-2589 GCF_003611625.1 Corallococcus sp. CA054B | reverse complement strand
GCGCGGGGGACCCCACGGAGCTGGCGCTGCTCGCGGCGGCGCGGGCCCGGGGCGTGGAGCGCTCGGACGTGGAGCGCGAGCGCCCCCGGGTGTCGGAGCAGCCCTTTGATTCGGACCGGCGGCGCATGAGCGTCCTGCGCTCGGACGGCGTGCTCTATGTGAAGGGCGCGCTGGAGGCGCTCCTCCCGCTGTGCCGGGAGGTGCCTCCGGGCGTGGCGGAGGCCCTGGCCCTGCTGGCGGGGCGCGCCCTGCGCGTGCTGGCCGTGGCGGAGGGGCGGGGCCCTGACGAGCGGGACCTCACGCTGGTGGGGCTGGTGGGGCTCGCGGATCCGCCCCGGCCCGAAGCGGTGGAGGCCGTGCGCGCGGCGCGCGAGGCCGGGGTGCGCACGGTGATGATCACCGGCGACCATCCCGCCACGGCCCTGGCCATCGCGAAGGAGCTGGGCCTCCTGCGTGAGGGTGAATCGCCGGAGGGCACCGTGCACGCGCGGGCGACCGCGGAAGAGAAGCTCCACATCGTGCGCGGCTGGAAGGCGCGCGGGGAGGTGGTCGCCATGACGGGGGACGGGGTGAACGACGCGCCCGCCCTGCGCGAGGCCCACATCGGCATCGCCATGGGCCGCACCGGCGCGGAGGTCACCCGCGAGGCGTCCGACCTCATCCTCACGGACGACAACTTCGCGAGCATCGTGGCGGCCGTGCGCGAGGGGCGCGGCATCTACGAGAACATCCGCAAGACGCTCGTCTACCTGCTGGCGGGCAACGCCGGGGAGCTGGTGCTGATGCTCGGCGCGTCGCTGCTGGGGCTGCCCCTGCCGCTGCTGCCCCTGCACCTGCTCTGGGTGAACCTCGTCACCGACGGGCTGCCGGCCCTGGCGCTGGTCATGGACCCCGCTCCTCCGGACGTCATGCGGCGGCCGCCGCGGCGGCCGGAGGAGCCCATGCTGGGCCGGCGGGAGTGGACGGCGGTGCTGGCCACGGGCCTGCTGGACGCCGCTGTCTCGCTGGGCACCTTCCTCTGGAGCCTCCAGCACCTGCCGGTGGAGGAGGCGCGCACCCTGACCTTCACCGTGCTGGTGTGCTGCCAGGTGCTGCGCTCCTTCGCCGCGCGCAGCGTGGGGCTGCTCCACTGGGAGGTGGGCGCCTTCGACAACCGGCCGCTGCTCGCGGTGGCGGCCCTCACCCTGGCGCTGCAGGTCGCCCTGCCGGAGGTGCCCGCGCTCGCCGCGTTCTTCTCGCTGGTGCCGCTGGAGGCCACGCACCTCGCGCTCGCCCTGGGGCTGGGGTTCATCCCGGTGAGCGTGCTGGAGCTGCGCAAGCTGCTGCTGCGCGGGGTGGCGCGGGCCCGCGCGCGCGCCCCCGCTGGCGGTTGAGGCGGTGGCCGGGCCGGGCCTCTCAGCGCGGGCGCACCTGCTCGGCCCGGACCTCCGTCGCCTCCAGGGGCTCGCCCCGCTCGAAGCGGCGGATGCTTTCGAGCGTGGTGCGGGCGATGGCGCCCAGGGCTTCCCGGGTGAGGAAGGCCTGGTGCGCGGTGATGAGCACGTTGGGGAAGGTGAGCAGCCGCGCGAGCACGTCGTCCTGGAGCACCTGTCCGGAGAGGTCCTGGAAGAAGACGCCTTCCTCCTCCTCGTACACGTCCAGCCCGGCGGCCCCCAGGTGGCCGGACTTGAGCGCCGCCAGCAGGGCCTGGCTGTCGATGAGCGCCCCGCGGCCGGTGTTGATGAGCATCGCGCCGGGCTTCATCCGCGCGAGCGCCGCCGCGTCGATGAGGTGGCGCGTGCCGGGCGTGAGGGGCAGGTGCAGGGAGAGGATGTCCGCCCGGGTCAGGGCCTCCGGGAGCGCCACGGGCTCCAGGTGCAGCCGCCGCGCGTCCTCGTCCTTCAGCTGGGGATCCACCGCGAGCAGCCGGCAGCCGAAGCCGTGGAAGATGCGGGCGGTGGCGCGGCCAATGCGCCCCAGCCCCACCAGGGCCACCGTCTTGCCGTGCAGGTCGAACCCCACCAGCCCGTCCAGCGAGAAGTTCCACTCGCGCACCCGCGCGTAGGCGCGGTGCACCTTGCGGTTGAGCGCGAGCACGAGCGCCGCGGTGTGCTCGGCCACGGCCTCGGGGGAGTACTCGGGCACGCGCACGACGGTCATCCCCAGCCGGGCGGCCTCCGCCAGGTCCACGTGGTTGAAGCCCGCCGAGCGCAGCGCCACCAGCCGCGTGCCCCCCTTCGCCAGCGCCTGGAGGCAGGGGCCGTCCAGCCGGTCATTCACGAAGGAGCACACCCCGGGGAAGCCCGCCGCCAGTCCCACCGTCTGCGGCGTCAGGCGGGGCTCGAACCAGGTGAACTCATGGCCGAACGCGGCGTTGGCCTCCTCGAAGGCGGTGCGGTCGAAGCGGTGGGTGTCGAAGAAGGCGATGCGCATGGGCGTGTCCCCTGGGCGGCGCGTGAAGGTGGCCGCGGGCTCCTCGCCGGACTCTGCATCCGCCATGCGCGGCGGGGACACCGGCCCCGGGGGCTGGGGGGGCGCAAGCGTTGCGCGGTGCACGGGGCCTGCGTGCAACTCCTGCGGGGGCGCGCCGCGCACGGCCCGGGACAACGG
>NZ_RAVY01000370.1:0-2592 GCF_003611625.1 Corallococcus sp. CA054B | reverse complement strand
GTTCCTGGGGGGGCTTGTGGTGGGCGCAGGCGGCGAGCGACAGCGCGGCGGCCAGGACGAGCGACACGGTAGCGCGGGTCTTCATCACGGCGTCCCTCCGGCGGCGACGGCCTTGGGGGTGAGGGTGAGGACGGTGAGGTTCTTGTCCTCGAGGTACTTCCTCGCGAACAGGGTGAGCTGCTGCGGCGTCACGCTGCCCAGCTGCTTCAGATAGCTGGCGAGCGCGTCGGGGCGGCCCATCACGCCCGCATAGAGGGCCAGGTCGATGGCCACGTCGCGCGGCGTCTCCAGGTCCATCAGCAGGCCGTAGCGCAGGTGGTCTTGGATGGCCCTCAGGCGCACGGCGTCCACCGGGCCGCCGGACAGGGCCGTCACCTCGCGGCGCAGCACGGCGTCCACGTCGGCGCGGAACTTCTCGTCCTGCAAGGTGGCGTCGATGGGGAACAGGTACGGGTCGCGGTGCGGCGTGGTGTAGACGTTCAGCGACTCGACGTACTGCTTCTCCAGCACCAGTTCCTTGTACGCGGGGCTGGTGTCTCCCACGAGGTACTCGGCGAGGAGGGTCTGGATGGCGGCGTCGGGCGTGTCCGCGCGGGCGGCGGGCGTGTGCCACGCGAGCACGTGGCGCGGCTGCGTGGGCTGCGGCCAGTCCACGTGGACGGTGCGCTGCTTCGTCTGCGGGGGCTCGGTGGGGATGATGACGCTGGTGGGCTGGCGCTTCCATCCGCCGTAGGCCTTGGTCACCTGGGAGACCACCTGCGCATCGTTGAAGTCACCGACGATGAAGAGGGTGGTGTTGGCGGGCGTGTACCAGCGCTCGAAGAACGAGCGGCTGTAGGCGTACGCCTGCGGCATGGCCTTGATGTCTTCGTAGAAGCCCAGCGTGGTGTGCTGGTACGTGTGGCGGGTGAAGGCCGTCTTCACCAGGGCCTCCTCCAGCTTGAGGTCCGGGCCCGCGGCGTTCTTGTGGTACTCGCCCAGGACGGCGAGCGCCTCCGTCTGGAAGGCCGGCTCGGAGTACTCCAGGTTCTGGAAGCGGTCCGCCTCCAGCGCGATGAGCTTCTCCAGGCCGGCGGTGGGGCCGTACACCTGGTACACGGTGATGTCGTCGGTGGTGAACGCGTTGTCGTCGAAGCCGAAGCCGCCGAGGATGCGCTCGCGCTGGCCCTCCGGGTTCGCCTTCGTCCCCTTGAACATCATGTGTTCGAAGAAGTGGGCGAAGCCGGTGCGGCCGGGCTCCACCTCGTTGCGCGAACCCACGCGCACGGCGGTGACGTACGC
Source organism: Corallococcus sp. CA054B (assembly GCF_003611625.1). Lineage (NCBI taxonomy): Bacteria > Pseudomonadati > Myxococcota > Myxococcia > Myxococcales > Myxococcaceae > Corallococcus > Corallococcus sp. CA054B. The sequence continues at coordinate 1,311 of NZ_RAVY01000370.1, read as the reverse complement.
GACGATGCCGGGCGAGTTGAACGGCACGCGCACCACGGTGAGCCCGTTGGGCAGGATCGTGGTGTTCAGCGTGTAGGGGAAGAAGCGGGTGGCGTCAGGAGGCTGCTGCGCGGACGCCGGGAGCACCGGCATCAGGAGCAGCAGCAGGAGGGGCAACAGGCGGCGCATGCGCGGACCCTTTCGGTGCTGGGAACGCGCGGGACGTTACGCCGGAGGCAGGGCGGGGGTGGGCGGCTTTCTGTCTGCGCCTGTCACCTGTGCGCCAGAGCCACGCCTCACAGGGTGATGACGATCTTCCCGAAGTGGCCGCCGGACTCCATGTACTGGAGCGCTTCGCGAGCCTGGGCGAAGGGGAAGACGCGGTCGATGACGGGCCGGGTCTTCTCCAGGGACATGGCCTTGAGCATGTCCTCGAACATCTCGCGGCTGCCCACGTAGGTGCTGACGACGCGCAGGTGCCTGGCGCTGGTGGCGGTGGTGTCCGGCTTGCCGGGGGCGCCGGTGAGCAGGCCGATGAGCGCGATGTGGCCGCCCTCCTTGGTGGCCGCGATGGAGCGGGGCAGCGTGCCCGCGCCGCCGACCTCCAGCACATGGTCCACGCCCTGGTTGCCGGTGAGCGTGAGCACGGCCTCCTCCCAGTCCGGCGTCTGGCGGTAGTTGATGAGCCCCTGCGCGCCCAGCTGTTTCGCGCGCTGGAGCTTGTCGTCCTGGCTGGAGGTGATGAGGACGCGGGCCCCGAGGAGGCGGGCGAACTGGAGCGCGAAGATGGACACGCCGCCGGTGCCCTGCGCGAGCACGGTCTGCCCGCGCTTGAGGCCGCCCTGGGGGACGAGCGCGTTCCAGGCGGTGACGGCGGCGCAGGGGAGGGTGGAGCCCTCCTCGTAGGAGAGCCAGTCCGGGAGGAGGACGAGCCCTTCGGCGTCCAGGCAGACGTACTCCGCCAGGACTCCGGGGACGCTTCCTCCGAGCGCGTGGGCGACCTTCTCCGGGGTGCGCTCACCGTCGGTCCAGACCTGGAAGAAGGTGGGGGCCACGCGGTCGCCGACCTTCACGCGGGTGACGCCGGAGCCCACGGCGACGACCTCGCCGGCGCCGTCGGAGCAGGGGATGAGGGGGAGCTTGAGGCCGGGGTAGGTGCCGCGGGCGATGATGAGGTCGCGGTAGTTGAGGGAGACGGCGTGGATGCGGACGAGCGCCTGGCCGGGGCCCGGTTGGGTCTGGGGCGCCTCCACGAGGGTCCAGCTGGAGGCGCCGGTGGGAGTGTGGAGCTCGTACGCCTGCATGGAGGGACTCCGGGAGGAAGGGGCTGCC